>NZ_JBHTRF010000111.1:0-22602 GCF_042796115.1 Kitasatospora sp. NPDC056446
GCCGGGGCCCCCCCCCGGGGGCCCCCCCGCCGCCGTTGTGCTGTCCGCGCCCCTCCCCCGGCCGGCCCGTCGGGCACCCCCGGCGGCCCCCGCTCAGAACGGCCGCAGCACCGGCTCCTTGCGACCGCCGCCGAGCAGCCGCTCCAGGGCCCCCTCCATGTCGCCCCGCCAGGAGAGCGTGGTCCGCGCCTCCAGCCGAAGCCTCGGGTAGCGGTGGTGCGGCCGGACGGTCTTGAAGCCGACCGCGAGCAGGTGGTCGGCCGGCAGCACACAGCCGGTCGGCAGCCGCCCGGCCGAGCCGAAGGCCTCGATCGCCCGCACCCCGCGCCCGATCAGGTCCTTGGCCACCGTCTGCACCAGCACCCGGCCGAGCCCCTGGCGCTGGTAGCCCGGCAGCACCCGGCTGACCATCAGCTGGACGGCGTCCGGCGAGACCGGACTGGTCGGGAAGGACTGCGAGCGGGGTACGTAGGCGGGCGGCGCGTAGAGCACGAACCCCGCGGGCTGGTCGTCCACGTAGACGATCCGGCCGCAGGAGCCCCACTCCAGCAGCACCGTGGAGATCCACCCCTCCTTCTCCAGCTCCGGCTTCCCGGCCTCCACCGCCTCCTTGGCGCTGACCGGGTCCAGCTCCCAGAACACACAGGAGCGGCAGCCGTCCGGCAGGTCCCCGAGGTTGTCCAGCGTCAGCGGAGCGATCCGGCGTCCCATGCCCGCACCTCCTCCTCCACTCCACGGTCGAGCATTCCCCCACGAACACCGATGGGTGCATGTTTCACGTGAAACAGCGCTCACGTGAAGCATGCACCCATCGGTTCGATGCCCTCGGACCCGAGCCCCGGCTCAGCCCTGCGACAGCCGCAGACCATCCTCGCCGGGCGCCATGCTGTCCAGGATCCGGTTGAGGTCCTCCACCGAACCGAACTCCAGCACCACCTTGCCCTTGCCCAGCTTGCCGCCGCGCTGCGACACCTCGACCTTGACCCGGGTGTCGAAGCGGTCCGACAGGCGGCTCGCCAGGTCGTTGAAGGCCGGCGAGATCAGCTTGCCCGCCTTGGGCGCCTGGCGCTTGGGCCTGCTCTCCTCGTCCCGGCGCATCAGCAGGACGATCTCCTCGACGTTGCGCACCGTGAGGCCCTCGGCGACGATCCGGGTCGCCAGCTGCTCCTGCTGCTCGGCGTCCGGCACCCCGAGCAGCGCCCGGGCGTGCCCGGCCATCAGCGTTCCGGCCACCAGCCGGGTCTGGACGGCCGGCGGCAGCTTCATCAGCCGCAGCGTGTTGGAGACGTGCGCGCGCGAGCGGCCGATCCGGTCGGCCAGCTCCTCATGGGTGCAGGAGAAGTCCCGCAGCAGCTGGTCGTAGGCGGCGGCCTCCTCCAGCGGGTTCAGCTCGGCCCGGTGCAGGTTCTCCAGCAGGGCGTCCAGCAGCAGCTTGTCGTCCTCGGTGGCCCGGACGATCGCCGGGATCCGCGCCAGCCCGGCCTCCTTGGAGGCGCGCCACCGGCGCTCGCCCATGATCAGCTCGAAGGCATCCGGGCCGACCTGCCGCACCACGATGGGCTGGAGCAGGCCGACCTCCTTGATCGAGGTGACCAGCTCCGCCAGCTTGCTGTCGTCGAAGATCTCCCGCGGCTGGCGCGGGTTGGGGGTGATCGTGTCCAGCGGCAGCTCGGCGAAGTACGCACCGGCCGGCTGCGCCTGCTCGGCCTGCTTCTCCGCGGCCGCCCGGGCCGCGACCGTGCCCCGGCCGCCCGGCAGCGGCGGCACCGCGGCCGGCGACGTCACGCCGGTCGCCGCCGGGGCCGGTACGGGCATGGCTGTCGCGGACTTCGCCGCCCCGCCGTCCACCGGCGCGGCGGGGCGGATCAGCGCCTCCAGCCCTCGACCCAGACCCCTGCGACCACTCACTGATGACCCTCCGTCGTGCCGTGCTGTGCCACCGGGGCACCGTACCCCTGCTGGCCGTCCCGCTGCTGGCCCACCACCGAGCCGCCCGGGCCCGCCGCACGCAGCGCGAGCTCGCGGGCGGCCTCCAGGTAGGAGAGCGCCCCGGTCGAGCCCGGGTCGTAGGTGAGCACCGTCTGCCCGTAGCTGGGCGCCTCCGAGATGCGCACCGAGCGCGGGATCGCCGTGCTCAGCACCTCTTCGTGGAAGTGGGTCCGGACCTCCTCGGCGACCTGGGCGGCCAACCGGGTCCGGGCGTCGTACATGGTGAGCAGGATGGTCGACACGTGCAGCGCGGGGTTGAGGTGCGCGCGCACCAGCTCGACGTTGCGCAGCAGCTGGCCGAGACCCTCCAGCGCGTAGTACTCGCACTGGATCGGGATCAGCACCTCCTGGCCGGCGACCAGGGCGTTGACCGTCAGCAGGCCCAGCGAGGGCGGACAGTCGATCAGGATGTAGTCCAGCGGCTGCTCGTAGGCCGCGATGGCGCGCTGGAGCCGGCTCTCCCGGGCGACCAGGGAGACCAGCTCGATCTCGGCGCCGGCCAGGTCGATGGTCGCGGGGACGCAGAACAGCCCCTCGACGTCGTGCACCGGCTGCACCACGTCGGCCAGGGGCTTGCCCTCCACGAGCACGTCGTAGATCGACGGCACCTCGGCGTGGTGGTCGATGCCCAGGGCCGTGGAGGCGTTGCCCTGCGGGTCGAGGTCGACGACCAGGACGCGCAGCCCGTGCATCGCCAGCGAGGCGGCCATGTTGACGGTGGTGGTGGTCTTGCCGACCCCACCCTTCTGGTTGGCGACCACGATCACCCGGGTGGCGGCGGGCCGGGGCAACCCCTCACCCGCTCGGCCGATCGCCTGAACCGCAGCCTGGGCAGCCCGCGCGATGGGCGTGTCATCGATCTGGTCGACGGTCTCCGAGTCCTGCATGGGGGTCAGTGTTTCACGTGAAACCGGAGCGGCAACAGTCGCCGCCCGGAAGAGGCCGAGCCCGCGGCGGAGCCGCAGATCGAGACTGTCCGAGAGCAAGGAGCGACGTTTCACGTGAAACACCATGCCCGCTATGCCGGAAATCTGACGTTGCGACACTCCGGTGTCCCGTCGGCCGCCCGTTCGTCACCTGAACGACGACGGGCGGACGGCCCTCCCCTTCAGGAGGCCCGTCCGCCCGTCTCCACGGCCGTTCCGGCAGGTGTCCGGGGCCACCCGGCTCAGCGGGTGCGGCGGCGCCCGGTCCGACCGCGCTCGCCGTTGCGGGCGCTCGCGTTGCGGCCCGCCCGGGCCGCCTTGGCGCGCCGGGTCGCCGCCCGCACACCGCCGGGACTCTCCCCCGCCTTGACCTGGACCACCCGGGTCGAGGTCTCCAGGGTGCCCTCGCCGACCGAGATCACGCTCCACTCGACCGCGCCCAGCTTGGCCAGACCGGCCCGCGAGTCGGTCAGCTCCTGCTCCGCGCTGTCGCCCTTGAGCGCCAGCATCTGGCCGTGCGGGCGCAGCAGCGGCATGCCCCAGCCGGCCAGCCGCTCCAGCGGCGCCACCGCCCGGGCGGTCACCACGTCCACCGCGAGCTTGCCGACCATCTCCTCGGCACGGCCACGCAGCACCGTGACGTTCTCCAGCCCCAGCTCCCGGACGACCTCCTCCAGGAAGGTGGTCCGGCGCAGCAGCGGCTCCAGCAGCGTCACCGAGACGTCCGGGCGGGCCAGTGCCACCGGGATGCCGGGCAGGCCGGCCCCGGAGCCGACGTCGCACAGGGTGATGCCGCCCGGCAGCAGCTCGGCCAGCACGGCGCAGTTGAGCACGTGCCGGTCCCAGAGCCTGGGCACCTCACGCGGGCCGATCAGCCCGCGCTGGACGCCCGCGGTGGCCAGCAGCTCGGTGTACCGGACCGCGGCGTCGAAGCGGTCTCCGAAGACCTCCCGGGCAACGGCCGGAGCCTCACCCGGCGAGACCACCTCGGCGGCCTGCCCCTCGGCAGCCGGGTCCACGTCCGCCCCCGGCCGGCCGGCAGCCGCGTTCTCCGTGTCCATCTCGACCTCTCCGATCCCCGGATCCACCGACCCGCTCAACGCACTGTTTCACGTGAAACGTTCTCCCGCCGGGCCGCTCCCCGCGGAAGGGACGACGACCCCGCCCGCACGAGGCGGACGGGGTCGCGTCCGGTGAAGCTCTCCGGCCGCCACGGCGGCCGGTCGTCGTGCCGTCGGTCTCAGACCGGCAGCACGATCACGAACCGCTGGGGCTCTTCGCCCTCCGACTCGCTGCGCAGGCCCGCCGCGGCGACCGCGTCATGGACGACCTTGCGCTCGAAGGGCGTCATCGGCTGCAGCTTGACCTGCTCGCCGCTGCTCTTCGCCTGCTCGGCGGCCTGGGCGCCGAGCGTGGCCAGCTCGGACCGCTTGCGGGCCCGGAAGCCGGCAATGTCCAGCATGAGGCGGCTGCGCTCGCCGGTCTCCCGGTGGACAGCCAACCGGGTCAGCTCCTGCAGGGCCTCCAGCACCTCGCCGTCCTGGCCGACCAGGCGCTGCAGCGCGCGGTCGTTGCCGTCGCTGACGATGGAGACCAGGGCGCGGTCGCCCTCGACGTCCATGTCGATGTCACCGTCGAGGTCCGCGATGTCGAGCAGACCCTCCAGGTAGTCCGCCGCGATGTCGCCCTCCTGCTCCAGGCGGGAGATGAGGTTCTCGTCGGCGCTGGCGGCGGCCTCGGCCTCGACGGCGGAGGTGGTGCCTTCAGTCACTGATGGACTCCTTCGGAGATGGGCCCGTGGGGCGGGCCGGGGACGAAGCTCTTCGCGGCTGTCGCAGCAGGCCCGGGGGCCGGGTCAGGACTTCTTCTTGGGCCGCTGGCCGCCACCGCGCTTCGGCTGCTGCCGGGTGCCCTGCTGGGTGCCGGCGGGCTTGGCCGCGCCCTGCTTGGCGGCCGCGGGCTTGGCGGCGGCCGCGGGCTTGGCGGCGGCTGCGGGAGCGGTCGGAGCCTCGTCGGCGGGGGCCTCGGCCGGGGTGTCCTTGCCCGGCTCGGCTCCCGGCTGCCCGGCGGCACCGTGCTGGCGCTGCGCCTTGGTCTGCCGGCGGGGCTGCTGGCGGCGTGCCTGCACCGAGTCCTCGACCACGGCGGCGGCACCGGCCGCGGCGTTCAGGCTCTCCTTGGACGGGGGCAGCATGCCCCACAGCGCGCCCTTGATCTCCGTGCCGTCCGGACGCAGCCGGCCGGCCTTCTTCAGTCGGGCCTGGCGCTCGTCCCAGGCCTTGCTGCCCGGGGTCGGGTTGTTGTGGATGACGATCAGCTGCTGGCCCATCGACCAGACGTTGGTGGTCAGCCAGTAGACCAGGACACCGACGGGGAAGTTGATGCCCATCACGGCGAACATGACCGGGAAGACGTACATCAGCATCTTCTGCTGCTGCATGAACGGCGTCTTCACCGTGAGGTCGATGTTCTTGGTCATCAGCTGGCGCTGGGTGACGAACTGCGACAGCGACATCATGATGATCATGATCGCGGTGACGATCTTGACGCTGGTCTCGCCGCTGCCGACGAAGGTCGCGGACAGCGGGGCGCCGAAGATGTGCGCCTTGCCGGCGCTCAGCAGCAGGTCACCGTGGATGACGCCGATGTCCTGGCCCTTGGCGACCTTGGCGAGCACGCCGTAGAGGGCGGTGAAGAACGGCGCCTGCACGAGGATGGGAAGGCAGCTGGAGAACGGGTTGGTACCCGCCTCCTTGTACAGCTTCATCATCTCTTCGGACTGGCGCTGCCGGTCGTTCTTGTAGCGCTCCTGGATGGCCTTCATCTTCGGCTGGATCGCCTGCATGGCCCGGGTCGCCTTGATCTGCTTCACGAAGAGCGGGATCAGGCAGATCCGGATGACGACCACCATCGAGGCGATGGCGAGACCCCAGGCCCAGCCACCGTCCGGGTCGAAGATGTGGCTGTACAGCGAGTGGAACTGGACGATGATCCAGGACACCGCTGTGTACAGGGGATTCAGGAAGGAGAAGGTCACCGGTCAGGCTCCTTGGACAGGTGGATCGGCCGCACGGGGCCAATGGTCGCCGGGCCCTGTGGGTCCGGACCGGCGGGGTTGGCGGGCACCGGTTCTCCGGTCGCGGACCGGCTCTGCAGCCAGTCTCGCAACCGCCGGTGCCACACCGGATGCTTGCGCGGCGGGACATGATCGACCCCGCCGGGCGTCCACGGATTGCAGCGCAGGATTCGCCACGCGGTCAGCCCGCCGCCCTTGACCGCCCCGTGCACCTTCACGGCCTCGTAGCCGTAGTGCGAGCAGGAGGGGTAGTAACGGCACACCGGACCGAGCAGTGGGCTGATCGTCCACTGGTAGACCCTGATCAGACCCATCAGCAGGTACTTCATCGCCCTGCTCCCGTCGGCGCCGTGGCAGCGGGCTCGGTCCTCAGCAACCGCTTCAGCGCCGCGTCCAGGTCCCGTTCGAGGTCCTGGTACGAGGCGGACGCGGCCTGGGGCAGCGCACGCACCACTATCAGGCTACCGGCGGGCAGCCTGATGAGACGATCACGAACAAGGTGACGCAACCTGCGCTTCACGAGGTTGCGGACGACCGCCGGGCCGACGGCCTTGCTCACGACGAAACCCGCACGCGCCGAAGGAGTCCCCTCGGCGACGTGCGGGCGGGAGTCGCTGGTCCGGTCGGTCTGCCCCTGGAGGTCACCGTCTCTGCTGAGATGGACGACCAGAAGGGGCCTTCCGGCCCGACGACCGCGTTTCACCGCGGTCGCGAAGTCCTGACGCCGCCGCAGCCGATTCTCGGAGGGCAGCACAACAGACTCTTGGCGTTGTGGATCAGGCGGACAGGGCGGCGCGGCCCTTGCCACGGCGGGCGGCCAGGATGGCGCGGCCGGCACGGGTACGCATACGCAGCCGGAAGCCGTGGGTCTTCGCGCGACGACGGTTGTTCGGCTGGAAGGTGCGCTTGCTCACTCGGGGGCTCCTGAGGTGAATCGTAGGATGACGCGGAGTCGCTTGGCCGTCACCGTGCGTCCGCGTGATCTCCCTGTGATTCGGAAATCCGGCCCATCGCCCCAGTTCGGCTGGGGTCTGGGGCAATCCACGGCGCCCGTGCTGCGCGCCTTATGGAGCGGGTGGACCCGCGGACATGCGGCAGCGGCCATCGACAACTCGACCTGGTTACGGTACGCGGGACGGGGCACGAGGGTCAAACCGGCCGTCTGCGACCCGCATTGCCCACAGCCTGTGGACAACGACTTGATCCGGCCCTGTTCGCTGACTACCGTTGCAGAACTTGTCTGGTTTGTTCTTGGAAAGCGTGCACCAGTGGCTGATGTCAACAGCGACCTCGTCCCGGTCTGGGCCAGGGTCGTCGAGCGGCTGGTCAACGACCCCGATGTCGGGGAGATGGACAAACAGTGGGTGCAGCGCACCCAGCCGATGTGGATGATGCACGACACCGCCCTGCTGGCGACCCCCAACGAGCGGGCCAAGCAGGTGCTGGAGGGCCGGCTGCTGCCGCAGCTGACCGAGGCCCTCAGTCGCGAGCTCAGCCGCCCGGTCCGGATCGCCGTGATGGTCGACGCCGACGCCGTGCCGACCACCCCCGCGCCCGCCCCCCAGGCACCCGCCGAGCCGTACCCGGGCCCGGCCGAGGACACCGGCGGCTACGGCGGCGGCCAGGACTACCAGCAGCAGTACGAGGCCAAGCCCTACGAGCAGGGCCAGTACGAGCAGGGTCCGTACGAGCCGGACTACGAGCGCCCCCGCTACGACGCCGGCGGCTACGAGCAGCGCCAGGCGCCCTACGGCGGCCCCTCCGCGGGCCCGCAGGGCTGGCCCGGCTACCAGGACCAGCCCCCCGCCCACTACGAGGCGGAGGAGCCCTCCGCCCGGCCCGCGCCGCGCCCGCTCCCCGGCCCGTCCGCGACCACCCAGGGCGACCTCTTCGGCGGCGCCTACGGCCCCGGCCCGAACGAGCAGCCCCGCGGCGGAGCCGGCCGCCGGGCGACCGGCTCGCGCCCGACCGGCGGCCGCCCCGCGGACAAGTCCGCCCCGGAACGGCCCGAGCGCCCCGGCGTCCCCGGTGTGCCCGCCCCGCCCGGCGCTCCCCCGGCCGGCGGCTCGCGCAAGGACGAACCGGCCGCCCGGCTGAACCCCAAGTACCTGTTCGACACCTTCGTCATCGGCGCCAGCAACCGCTTCGCGCACGCGGCGGCGGTGGCCGTCGCCGAGGCCCCGGCCAAGGCGTACAACCCGCTCTTCATCTACGGCGAGTCCGGGCTGGGCAAGACCCACCTGCTGCACGCCATCGGGCACTACTCGCGCAGCCTCTTCCCGGGCACCCGGGTGCGCTACGTGTCCTCCGAGGAGTTCACCAACGAGTTCATCAACTCGATCCGGGACGGCAAGGCGGACACCTTCCGCCGCCGCTACCGGGACATGGACATCCTGCTCGTGGACGACATCCAGTTCCTCGCGAGCAAGGAGTCCACGCAGGAGGAGTTCTTCCACACCTTCAACACCCTCCACAACGCGAACAAGCAGATCGTCCTGTCGTCGGACCGGCCGCCCAAGCTGCTGACCACGCTGGAGGACCGGCTGCGCAACCGCTTCGAGTGGGGCCTGATCACCGACGTCACCCCGCCGGAGCTGGAGACCCGGATCGCGATCCTGCGCAAGAAGGCGATCCAGGAGCAACTCAACGCTCCCGCCGACGTGTTGGAGTTCATCGCGTCCCGGATCACCCGCAACATCCGGGAGTTGGAGGGCGCCCTGATCCGGGTCACCGCCTTCGCCAACCTCAACCGGGCCCCGGTGGACCTGGAGTTGGCCGGGATCGTCCTCAAGGACCTGATCCCGGGCGGGGACGAGGACGCCGGCCCGGAGATCACCGCGCAGGTCATCATGCAGCAGACCGCCGCGTACTTCGGCCTCGGCGTGGACGACCTCTGCGGATCCTCGCGCAGCCGCGTACTGGTGACGGCCCGTCAGATCGCCATGTACCTCTGCCGGGAGCTCACCGACCTCTCGCTGCCGAAGATCGGCGCGCAGTTCGGCGGCCGCGACCACACCACGGTGATGCACGCGGACCGCAAGATCCGCTCGCTGATGGCCGAGCGGCGCTCGATCTACAACCAGGTCACCGAACTCACCAACCGCATCAAGAGCTAGGCGCCACCCCAGGCGCCGACTGGGCGCCACCGCACGGCACGCCGCCGCACGCCGCCGCACGTCGCGGGGCGCACGGCACAGCACGGCACAGCACGGCCCGGAGGGCGTCAGGAGGAATCCTGACGCCCTTTTCGCGTGTCCGCAGGTGTGCGCCGCGGGCCGGCTGGGCAGGCATGCGGTCGACGGACGGTGCACCAGCCCGCGGTCCGCGCCGAACACCTGACCGGTCATTCGAAAACCGGGGGCGCGCAAGGCCGTTGTCCACAGCGCGGGCGCCTTCCCCGTAGTCCACAGGCCGGGGAGTCCGGAGTTATCCAGAATTCGTCCACAGGCCCGTCACCGCTACGCTCTTCCGCGCAGGTCAGGTGCCTGTGGACTTGTGCACAACGGTTATCCACAGGGTGTGGACAATTGACGGGCCGCCAGTGGGCCGTCCGGGTTATCCACCGGTTGTCCCCAGGGCGGGGGCGGTTATCCCCAGGTTGTCCACAGCTGCGTCCACAGTTCGACAACCGTGAGCTGGTGTTCATACCCTGGTGTGAAAGGCGTCACGTAAAGTTGACCGGCGCCCGTGGATAACCGGGCCCGGATCTGGGGATAGCCCTGGGGATAACCTGTGGATACCCTGCGTGCCCTGTGGGTAACGCTCGGCTGTCCACAGCGCGGCCTGCCCGTCCACAGCCGCCGTCCACAGTCTCTGTGGACAAAATCCGGGCCCTGACCTGCGGAAACGGGGTTATCCACGGTTTCCACAGGCCCTACTACTACCACTACACAGATAGACCGTGGACTTGCTTTCAAAGTGGGTGGGCCCCGAATCTGTGGACAACCGCGCCCCGACATCTGTTCGGGTTGCTTCCGCCCGTCTGCCCCGTCTGTCGGCGGAGTACGTCAGACTGTCCTTGCGACTGGAAGCGGAGTGAGCAGAGCTCGGCGGACAGCCCAACCGACGATCAAGATCAGACGAACCAGAGTGCGAGCGGGAGCGCTCGATCCAGGAGGCGGTTACCGGTGAAGTTCCGGGTGGAGCGTGACGTCCTCGCGGAGGCGGTGGCCTGGGCTGCCCGCAGCCTCCCGGCACGGCCGCCGGTGCCGGTGCTGGCCGGCCTGCTGCTGACGGCGCAGGAGGGCAGCCTGGCGCTGTCCGGCTTCGACTACGAGGTCTCGGCCCGGGTCGAGCTGGAGGCGGACGTCGAGGAGGCCGGCACCGTCCTGGTCTCCGGTCGACTGCTCAACGACATCTCCCGCAACCTTCCCAACAGGCCTGTGGAGATCTCCACCGACGGCCAGCGGGTCAGCGTGGTCTGCGGCAGCTCCCGCTTCACCCTCCCCACCCTCCCGGTGGACGAGTACCCGGCCCTGCCCCAGATGCCGACCGCCACCGGCACCGTCGCCGGCGACGTCTTCGCCTCGGCGGTCAGCCAGGCCGCGGTCGCCGCCGGCCGGGACGACACCCTGCCGGTGCTGACCGGTGTGCGGGTCGAGATCGAGGGCGACCGGATCACCCTGGCCGCCACCGACCGCTACCGCTTCGCCGTCCGCGACCTGCTGTGGAAGCCCGAGCAGTCGGACATCTCCGCGGTCGCCCTGGTCCCCGCCAAGACGCTCCAGGACATCGCCAAGTCCCTGGGCAGCGGCGACACCGTCTCCATCGCGCTCTCCTCGGGCGGCGCGGGCGAGGGCCTGATCGGCTTCGAGGGCGCCGGCCGCCGCACCACCACCCGGCTGCTGGAGGGCGAGTTCCCCAAGTTCCGCAGCCTCTTCCCGACCGAGTTCAACGCGGTCGCCGCGATCCAGACCCAGCCCTTCCTGGAGGCGCTCAAGCGCGTCTCGCTGGTCGCCGAGCGCAACACCCCGGTCCGCCTCAACTTCGAGGAGGGCGTGCTGACGCTGGAGGCCGGCTCCGGCGACGACGCCCAGGCCACCGAGCGGATCGACGCCTCCCTGGAGGGCGACGCCATCTCGATCGCCTTCAACCCGGGCTACCTGGAGGAGGGCCTCAAGGCCATCGACTCCCCCTTCGCCCAGCTGAGCTTCACCACCCCGACCAAGCCCGCGCTGCTCAGCGGCAAGGTCTCGGTGGACGCCGAGGAGGACAAGGCGTACCAGTACCTGATCATGCCGGTCCGCCTCTCCGGCTGATCCCTGGCTGATCCCCGCGGTTCGTGATCGTCCACAGGCTGTGCACACCCGCTGTGCACAGCCTGTGGACGTCTCCCCCGGTCGGCCCGACCGCAGGCGGGTGCCCGTGCTTCAGCGCGTAGGCTCAGGGAGTGCGGCAACGGCGCCGCCGGCAGGCACGTCACCACAGGTAAGGACTTGGTCATGGAGCTCGGCCTCATCGGTCTCGGCAAGATGGGCGGCAACATGCGCGAGCGGATCCGCCGCGCCGGCCACACCGTCATCGGCTACGACCGCAATCCGGACATTTCCGACGTCGAGAGCCTCCAGGAGCTCGTCTCCAAGCTGCAGGGCCCGCGCGTGGTCTGGGTGATGGTCCCGGCCGGCGCCGCCACCCAGGCGACCGTCGACGAGCTCGCCGAGCTGCTCTCCCCCGGCGACGTGGTGGTCGACGGCGGCAACTCCCGCTGGACCGACGACATCAAGCACGCCGAG
Source organism: Kitasatospora sp. NPDC056446 (assembly GCF_042796115.1). Taxonomy (NCBI): domain Bacteria; kingdom Bacillati; phylum Actinomycetota; class Actinomycetes; order Kitasatosporales; family Streptomycetaceae; genus Kitasatospora; species Kitasatospora sp. NPDC056446. The sequence continues at coordinate 11,724 of NZ_JBHTRF010000111.1, forward strand.
GCGCTGGCCGCCAAGGGCATCGGCTTCGTGGACTGCGGCGTCTCCGGCGGCGTCTGGGGCCTGGAGAACGGCTACGCCCTGATGTACGGCGGCGACGCCGAGCACGTGGCGCACGTCCTGCCGGTCTTCGACGCCCTCAAGCCGGAGGGTGACTTCGGCTCGGTGCACGCGGGTGCCGTGGGCGCCGGCCACTTCGCCAAGATGGTCCACAACGGCATCGAGTACGCGATGATGCAGGCCTTCGCCGAGGGCTGGGAGCTGCTGGAGGCCGCCCCCGAGGTCACCGACGTGCGCGAGGTCTTCCGCAGCTGGCAGGAGGGCACGGTCATCCGCTCCTGGCTGCTCGACCTGGCCGTCCGCGCCCTGGACGAGGACGAGCACCTGGCCAAGCTGCGCGGCTGGGCCGCCGACTCCGGCGAGGGCCGCTGGACCGTCGAGGCCGCGATCGACCACGCGGTGCCGCTGCCGGCGATCACCGCCTCGCTGTTCGCCCGCTTCGCCTCCCGCCAGGACGACTCCCCGCAGATGAAGATGATCGCCGCGCTGCGCAACCAGTTCGGCGGCCACGCGGTCGAGTCGAAGTAGTCCCTGCCGGGGCGGAACCCCCGGTTCATCCACAGAAGACGGGCGCAGTCCACAGCCATGCACGTCGCGCACCTGTCGCTCGCCGACTTCCGGTCGTACGCCCGGGTCGAGGTGCCCCTCGACCCGGGCGTGACGGCCTTCGTGGGGCCCAACGGCCAGGGCAAGACCAATCTGGTCGAGGCGATCGGCTACGTCGCGACGCTGGGCAGCCACCGGGTCGCGACCGATGCCCCGCTGATCCGGCTGGGCGCGGAGCGGGCGGTGGTCCGCACCTCGGTGGTGGACCGCGGCCGCTCCACCCTGGTCGAGCTGGAGCTCACCCCGGGCAAGGCCAACCGGGCCCGGATCAACCGCTCCGACAACGTCCGCCCGCGCGACGTGCTGGGCCTGCTGCGCACCGTGCTGTTCGCCCCCGAGGACCTCAGCCTGGTCAAGGGCGACCCGGGCGAGCGCCGCCGCTTCCTGGACGAGCTGCTGACGGCGCGCGCCCCCCGGCTGGCCGGTGTCCGGCAGGACTACGAGCGGGTGCTCAAGCAGCGCAACGCCCTGCTGAAGACCGCCGCGATGGCCCGCCGGGCCGGTGGCGGCAAGGGCGCCGACCTCTCCACCCTCGAAGTGTGGGACGGTCATCTGGCGCGCGCCGGCGCCGAGTTGACGGCCTTCCGGATCCAGCTGGTGGCCGCCCTGCAGCCGCTGGTGACGGCCGCGTACGGGCAGCTGGCCCCCGCCGGCGGTGAGACGGCCCTGGAGTACCGCAGCTCCTTCGAGGGCGAGCTGCCGACCAGCCGCGAGCAGGCCGAGGAGCAGCTGCTGCGGGCGCTGGTGGCGGTCCGCAAGCAGGAGGTCGAGCGGGGCATCACCCTGGTCGGCCCGCACCGCGACGAACTGGGGCTGAAGCTCGGCCCGCTGCCCGCCAAGGGCTACGCGAGCCACGGCGAGTCCTGGTCGTTCGCGCTGGCGCTGCGGTTGGCCTCGTACGAGCTGCTGCGCGCCGACGGCGGCGAGCCGGTGCTGATCCTGGACGACGTCTTCGCCGAGCTGGACGCGGCCCGCCGGGACCGGCTGGCCGAGCTGGTGGCCGGCGGTGAGCAGGTGCTGGTGACCGCGGCGGTGGCCGAGGACGTGCCGAAGGCGCTGGCCGGGGCCCGGTTCGCGGTCGCCGACGGCGCGGTGCGCCGGGTCGACGCCTGACCGGGCGCCCGTCCCCGGACCCCGGCCCCGATCCGCGGCGCCCGTGCGCTCCCGTAGGCTGGACGGCTCGGCGGGCGCGCGACCGCGACCGTTGTCCACAGGCTGGGGAAAGGAGATCGCCGTGAGCGATCCGGCGGAGCGCTCCCCCGGTCCCGGTGCCCCCGGTCCCGGTGCCCCCGGTCCCGGTGCTCCCGAGCCGAGCGGTGCCGACCTCGCCCGTTCCGCGCTGCGGGCGGCCCGGGCCCAGGCCCGCCAGCGTGGTGAGCAGGTCCAGCAGAAGCGCGAGGCCAAGCGGCACGGTCTGCGCAGCGGGGCCCGTTCGGACGGCCGCGACCCGGTCCCGCTGGGCGCGGCGCTGAACCGGCTGCTGACCGAGCGCGGCTGGGAGTCCTCGGCCGCCGTCGGCGGGGTGATGGGCCGTTGGCCGCAGATCGTCGGCCCGGACATCGCCGCGCACTGCCACCCGTCGTCCTACGACGAGGCCGCCGCAGTGCTCACCGTGCAGTGCGACTCCACCGCGTGGGCCACTCAACTGCGGTGGCTGGCACGGCAGTTGGTGGCCCGTCTGAACCACGAACTGGGCCATGGCACGGTCCGGACCATCAAGGTGCTGGGCCCGGCGGCACCCGCCCGCGGCTACGGCCGGCTGCGTGCGCCGGGGAGCAAGGGGCCGGGCGACACCTGGGGGTGACCGGAGCGCCGGACGGCCGGCGCGGTCGCCGATCGGATGGCGATCTTCCGGAATCCCTGACAGCCCTCCCAGGCGCTCTGGGGCCCCCGGGCGAGTATCGGGACACGTCCAGAGGGGATTCAGGGCGGCATATCTGCCTTCAAGGGCTGCCAAACGCCCATCTCTGTCAGTCGTACCGGTAGACTGAGAGCCAAACACTGTTGCTAGTGGCAACCGAGTCATAACGCCGTGGTCGCACGCCCGCCCGCACGGGGCAGGGGATGCGGCCCGTGCTGTGCCAGAGAGGGCGCTTCGTGGCCGATTCCGGCAACCCCAGCCAGACCCCAGACCAGTCCGACCAGGCTTCCTACACCGGTAGCAACATCCAGGTGCTGGAAGGCCTCGACGCCGTCCGCAAGCGCCCCGGCATGTACATCGGTTCCACCGGCGAGCGCGGTCTGCACCACCTGGTGCAGGAGGTCGTGGACAACTCCGTCGACGAGGCGATGGCCGGGTACGCCGACACCATCGACGTCACGATCATGGCCGACGGCGCGATCCGCGTCGTCGACAACGGCCGCGGCATCCCCGTGGACATCGTCCCCGGCCAGGACAAGCCGGCCGTCGAGGTCGTGCTCACCGTCCTGCACGCCGGCGGCAAGTTCGGCGGCGGCGGCTACGCCGTCTCCGGCGGTCTGCACGGCGTCGGCGTCTCCGTGGTGAACGCGCTGTCCACCAGGCTCTCCGTGGAGATCCACAAGGACGGCAACACCTGGACCCAGGACTACAAGCGGGGCGCCCCGGTCGCCGACCTGGCCAAGGGGGAGCCGACCGACCGCACCGGCACCACCGTCACCTTCTGGGCCGACGACGACATCTTCGAGACGACCGTCTACTCCTTCGAGACGCTGTCCCGGCGCTTCCAGGAGATGGCCTTCCTCAACAAGGGCCTGTCGATCTCGCTGACCGACGAGCGCCCGGAGCACGTGGACGAGGAGGGCAAGCCGCTCACCGTCACGTACAAGTACGACGGCGGCATCGCCGACTTCGTCGCCCACCTCAACTCCCGCAAGGGCGAGGTCATCCACCCCTCGGTGATCGACTTCGAGGCGGAGGACAAGGACCGGGCGATCTCGGTGGAGATCGCGATGCAGTGGAACTCCTCCTACACCGAGGGGGTCTACAGCTTCGCCAACACCATCCACACCCACGGCGGCGGCACCCACGAGGAGGGCTTCCGCGCGGCGCTGACCGGCCTGGTCAACCGCTACGCGCGGGACAAGAAGCTGCTCCGCGAGAAGGACGACAACCTCTCCGGCGAGGACATCCGCGAGGGTCTGACCGCGATCATCTCGGTCAAGCTCGGCGAGCCGCAGTTCGAGGGCCAGACCAAGGACAAGCTCGGCAACACCGAGGCGAAGACCTTCGTCCAGAAGGTCGTCCACGAGCACCTCAACGACTGGTTGGACCGCAACCCCACCGAGGCCTCGGACATCATCCGCAAGTCCATCCAGGCCGCCACCGCGCGCGTCGCCGCCCGCAAGGCCCGCGACCTGACGCGCCGCAAGGGCCTGCTGGAGTCCGCCTCGCTGCCGGGCAAGCTCTCCGACTGCCAGTCCAAGGACCCGTCCGAGTGCGAGATCTTCATCGTCGAGGGTGACTCCGCCGGCGGCTCGGCCAAGCAGGGCCGCGACCCGCGCACCCAGGCCATCCTCCCGATCCGCGGCAAGATCCTGAACGTCGAGAAGGCCCGGATCGACAAGGTGCTGCAGAACACCGAGGTCCAGGCGCTGATCTCGGCCTTCGGCTGCGGCATCCAGGAGGACTACGACGAGTCCAAGCTGCGCTACCACAAGATCGTCCTGATGGCGGACGCCGACGTCGACGGGCAGCACATCCGCACCCTGCTGCTGACCCTGCTGTTCCGCTTCATGCGGCCGCTGGTCGAGTCCGGGTACGTCTACCTCGCCATGCCGCCGCTGTACAAGATCAAGTGGGGCAAGGAGGACTTCGAGTACGCCTACTCCGACCGCGAGCGCGACGCGCTGATCGCGGCCGGGGTCGAGGCCGGCCGCAGGCTCCCCAAGGACGACGCGATCCAGCGCTTCAAGGGTCTCGGCGAGATGAACGCCGAGGAGCTCCGGGTCACCACCATGGACGCCGAGCACCGGCTGCTGCTCCAGGTCACCCTGGAGGACGCCGCCCGCGCCGACGAGCTGTTCTCCGTGCTGATGGGCGAGGACGTCGAGGCACGCCGCTCCTTCATCCAGCGCAACGCCAAGGACGTCCGCTTCCTGGACGTGTGACGCCTGCTCCGCAGGCCCCGCACGTACCAGTCCGCGTGAAAGGAAACTGACCACCAGTGGTCGACGACAACCGTCCCGACGGCGAACAGCCCGAGACTCCCCAGGCCGCCGAGGGCACCGCCCAGGTGATCCAGCGGATCGAGCCGGTCGAGCTCGAGACCGAGATGCAGCGCTCGTACCTCGACTACGCGATGAGCGTGATCGTCAGCCGTGCGCTGCCCGAGGTCCGCGACGGCCTCAAGCCGGTGCACCGGCGCGTGCTCTACGCCATGTACGACGGCGGGTACCGCCCCGAGAAGGGCTACTACAAGTGCGCCCGCGTCGTCGGCGACGTGATGGGCAACTACCACCCGCACGGTGACACCTCGATCTACGACACCGTGGTCCGCCTGGCCCAGCCGTGGTCGCTGCGGATGCCGCTGGTGGACGGCAACGGCAACTTCGGCTCCCCGGGCAACGACCCGGCCGCGGCCATGCGCTACACCGAGTGCAAGATGATGCCGCTGGCCATGGAGATGATGCGCGACATCGACGAGGACACCGTCGACTTCGCCTCCAACTACGACGGCCGCTCGCAGGAGCCGACCGTCCTGCCGGCGCGCATCCCCAACCTGCTGGTCAACGGTGCCACCGGCATCGCGGTCGGCATGGCCACCAACATCCCGCCGCACAACCTCCGCGAGGTCGCCTCCGGCGCGCTCTGGGCGCTGGAGCACCCGGACGCCTCCAACGAGGAGCTGCTGGAGGCCCTGATCGAGCGGATCAAGGGCCCCGACTTCCCCACCGGCGCGCTGATCGTCGGCCACCGCGGGATCGACGACGCCTACCGCACCGGCCGGGGCTCGATCACGATGCGCGCCGTGGTCGAGGTCGAGGAGATCCAGGGCCGCCAGTGCCTGGTGATCACCGAGCTGCCGTACCAGGTCAACCCGGACAACCTCGCGCTGAAGATCGCCGACCTGGTCAAGGACGGCCGGGTCGCCGGCATCGCCGACGTCCGGGACGAGTCCTCGTCCCGCACCGGCACCCGCCTGGTGGTCGTGCTCAAGCGCGACGCGGTCGCCAAGGTCGTGCTGAACAACCTGTACAAGCACACCGAGCTGCAGACCAACTTCGGCGCCAACATGCTGGCCCTGGTCGACGGCGTGCCGCGCACCCTGTCGCTGGACTCCTTCATCCGGCACTGGGTCAACCACCAGGTCGAGGTCATCGTCCGGCGGACCACCTTCCGGCTGCGCAAGGCCGAGGAGCGCGCGCACATCCTGCGCGCCCTGCTGAAGGCCCTGGACCTGATCGACGAGGTCATCGCGCTGATCCGGGCCTCGGCCAGTGCCGACGCGGCCCGCACCGGCCTGATGGGCCTGCTGGACATCGACGAGCTCCAGGCCAACGCGATCCTGGAGATGCAGCTCCGCCGCCTGGCCGCCCTGGAGCGCCAGCGGATCATGGACGAGCACGACGAGCTGCAGCGCAAGATCGACGAGTACAACGCGATCCTGGCCTCGCCGACCCGCCAGCGGGAGATCATCTCCGAGGAGCTCACCGCGATCGTCGAGAAGTACGGCGACGAGCGGCGCTCCACCCTCATCCCCTCCGACGGCGACCTCTCGATCGAGGACCTCATCGCCGAGGAGGACATCGTCGTCACGATCACCCGCGGCGGCTACGTCAAGCGGACCCGCTCCGACCTCTACCGCTCGCAGAAGCGCGGCGGCAAGGGCGTGCGCGGTGCCCAGCTGAAGCAGGACGACATCGTCGACCACTTCTTCGTGACGACGACCCACAACTGGATCCTGTTCTTCACCAACAAGGGCCGGGTCTACCGCGCCAAGGGCTACGAGCTGCCGGACGCCGGGCGCGACGCCCGCGGCCAGCACGTCGCCAACCTGCTGGCCTTCCAGCCGGAGGAGCACATCGCCCAGGTGATGGCCGTCCGGACGTACGAGGACAAGCCGTACCTGGTCCTCGCCACCCGGGCCGGCCTGGTGAAGAAGTCCGCGCTGAAGGACTACGACTCCCCGCGCTCCGGCGGCCTGATCGCGATCAACCTGCGCCAGGACGAGGAGGGCCAGGACGACGAGCTGATCGGCGCCGAGCTGGTCTCCTCCGAGGACGACCTGCTGCTGGTGTCCAAGAAGGCCCAGTCGATCCGCTTCACCGCGACCGACGACGCCCTGCGGCCCACCGGCCGCGCCACCTCCGGCGTCAAGGGCATGGCGTTCCGCGAGGACGACGAGCTGCTCTCGATGAACGTCGTCCGTCCGGACACCTACGTCTTCACCGCCACGGACGGCGGTTACGCCAAGCGCACGGGTGTGGACGAGTACCGTGTCCAGGGACGCGGCGGCTACGGCACCAAGGCGGCGAAGATCGTCGAGGGCCGCGGCTCGCTCGTCGGGGCACTCGTGGTCGACGAATCCGACGAAATCATGGCGATCACCCTCTCGGGTGGGGTGATCCGCACAAGGGTTTCCGAGGTTCGTGAAACCGGACGTGACACCATGGGCGTCCAACTGATCAACCTCGGAAAGCGCGACGCGGTCGTGGGCATGGCCCGCAACGCGGAGGCCGAGGACGAGGAGACGGCGGAGGACGAGGTCACGGGCACCGAGTCCACCGCGACGGCCGAGGGTACGGAGACGGTGGTCGGCGGAGACGTCGAGGCCTGATCCGAACCGCAGACCGGTTCCGCCGCGTCCACCAAGTGGGCGCGGCGGAGCCGGACGCCGACCAGTTCCGGGCAATCCCGCCGGGCGCTGGATGACGAGTGACGTAGCAGGGCGGCGGCGCGCCGTCCTGGTGGGAAGTGCGGGAGGACCAGGTGAGTGGAGCCACGGGTGCTGCGGGAGGGACCTCCGGCGGCCGTCCGGGCGCGCAGGGCGGGGGGTCGTACGGTGTGCCGCAGCCACCGACCGAGCACTCGACCGCGTCCACCTCGCTGATGCCGCCGGTCGGCGGTGCGGCCCAGAGCGGCGCGACCTACGGTGGCCAGACGCCCCCGCCGCCGGGCGCCGCGGCGCAGGGCGCGGGCGCCCCGGGGGGCTTCTCCCAGCCCACCACGTACGCCAAGGGGCAGCCGACCCCGCCCCGGGGCACCCGGACGGGCAACACCCCGCCGGGCGGCACCCCCGTCCCCGGGGCGGCCCGCCGCCCCGCCGGCGCGCCCGGTCCGGCCGCGCCCGCCCCCGGGCCCGGCCTCGGCCGGACCCGCAAGGCCCGGCTGCGGGTGACCAAGGTCGACCCGTGGTCGGTGATGAAGGTCAGCTTCCTGCTGTCGCTGGCCGTCGGCATCATCATCATCGTGGCCTCGGCCGTGCTGTGGATGACGCTGGACTCGCTCGGCGTCTTCGACTCGCTGACCAAGACGCTCAAGGACGTCACGGGCTCCGACAGCACCGGCGGCGTCAACCTGATGGACTACGTCGGCTTCGGCAAGGTGATGACCTTCACCACGCTGATCGCCGTGGTCGACGTCGTCCTGCTGACCGCGCTGTCCACGCTCTCCGCGTTCATCTACAACGCGGCGGCCGGCTTCACCGGCGGCGTCGAGCTGACGCTGGCCGAGGAGGACTGATCCCGGCCGGATCCTGACGCTCGCTCAGCTCTCCGTCCGCGGACGGAATGTACGGGCCCCACCGACTGTTGCAGCCGGTGGGGCCCGTCGGCATTCGGGTGACAGCCGGCTCCCCGCGGCGTGCCGCCCGGAAGCGGGGCGGTCGCGGTGGGATTAGCTGGGTGGCGCCCGTTCCGCGCCTGGGAGTGCCACAGGCCGCCCCGGCCACCCGGCCGGGTCAGTGAGGTTCAGCAGGACGACTGGACGGAGGCGCGCGGTGGCGGAGCTGGCAGGTCAACTGGTCGAGGCCCTGGACGGGCTGCTGGGGGTGCCGGCACCGCTGCGGGTGCGGGCCTGGGACGGCAGCGTCGCCGGCCCGCCGGGGGCCCCCACCGTGGTCCTGCGCAACCGCCGGGCCCTGCGCCGCCTGCTCTGGCAGCCGGGCGAGCTGGGCCTGGCCCGGGCCTACGTCGCCGGCGACCTCGAGGTCGCCCCCGGCACCGACCTGTACGAGGTGCTCTCCGCCGTTGCCGGGTTCGCCGAGCGCCCGGAGATCCGCACGCTGAGCCTCGGGCCGCGGGACGTGGCCGGCGCCCCGGGCCGGCGGGTCCTCGCGGCCCTCCTGCGGGCCGGAGCGCTCGGCCCCGAGCCCACCCCGCCCGCGGAGGAGGTCCGCAGGGCCGAGGGGCGGCTGCACAGCCGCGGCCGGGACCGCGCGGCCATCAGCCACCACTACGACGTCGGGAACGACTTCTACGGCCTCGTCCTGGGCTCCTCGATGGTCTACTCGTGCGCCTACTGGACGCCGGAGGCGAAGAGCCTGGAGGCCGCCCAGGAGGCCAAGCTCGACCTGATCTGCCGCAAGCTCGGCCTGCGGCCCGGGATGCGGCTGCTGGACGTCGGCTGCGGCTGGGGGTCGCTGCTGCTGCACGCGGCCCGGCACTACGGCGTCACCGCGGTGGGCGTCTCCATCTCCCGGGAGCAGGTCGAACTGGCCCGCGCACGGGTCGAGGAGGCCGGTCTGGCCGACCGGGTGGAGGTCCGGCTCCAGGACTACCGGGAGATCACCGACGGGCCGTTCGACGCGATCTCCAGCGTCGGGATGGCCGAGCACGTCGGCTCCGAGCAGTACCGGGTCTACGCCGAGGGCCTGTACCGGCTGCTGCTGCCCGGCGGCCGGCTGCTCAACCACCAGATCGCCCGCCGCCCCGACCACCCCGGCGAGCCGTACCGCAGCAGCCCCTTCATCGACCGCTACGTCTTCCCCGACGGCGAGCTCTCCCCGGTCGGGTCCACGGTGGCCCGGCTGGAGGAGGCCGGCTTCGAGGTCCGGGACGTCGAGTCGCTGCGCGAGCACTACGGGCTGACCCTGCGCGAGTGGGTGGCCAACCTGGAGGCGCACTGGACGGAGGCGGTCCGGCTGGTCGGCCGCGGCCGGGCCAGGGTCTGGCGGCTGTACATGGCCGCGTCCGCCCTGGCCTTCGAGCAGAACCGGATCGGGATCAACCAGGTCCTGGCCGTCCGCAGCGCCGAGGACGGCGCGGCGGGCCTCCCGTCGACCCGGGAGGAGTGGCTGCTGCGTCCGGCCGTCGGCACGGCGCGGCCGGTCACCGGGGTTGCCGCCGCCGCCCCGGCCGACCCGGATTTGGGAGATCGGCCGTCGGTCCGCTAATCTTTCAGTGCGGCAAGGGCCTATAGCTCAGACGGTTAGAGCGCTTCCCTGATAAGGAAGAGGCCACAGGTTCAAGTCCTGTTAGGCCCACCACCGCGAAGGCCTCGGAGTGATCCACTCCGGGGCCTTCGACGTTCCCGCTGACCAGGCCGAGAAGGCTGATCGGGCGGATTCGCGGATCGGGCGGAGTCGGGTACGATCTCTGTTCGGTGAGGGCCTATAGCTCAGACGGTTAGAGCGCTTCCCTGATAAGGAAGAGGCCACAGGTTCAAGTCCTGTTAGGCCCACCTCCCCGAAGGCCCCGGAGTGATCCACTCCGGGGCCTTCGGCGTTCCCGCCCGCGGGGTCGGGGAACGGAGCGGCCGCGGGCCCGCGGGACCGGCCCGGCCCGGGGTTTCCCGGGCCGGTCGTACCCGGGCGGACCGCCCGGCAGGAGGTGCTGCGTCAATCCTCGGACCGGACCGCCGGGTTGGCCGCACCGGTGGCTGGTCACGATTGGGATACCGGTGTGTATCATCGGCCGCAAGGGCGGTCTGACACCCGGCCGCCCGTTCGCGCTCGAAACACAACTGGACTCGTCGGCCCGGTCAGTCCGGCCGGATCCGGCTCTTGAGTCCACCAACGCAAGAAGGACGAGGTCCCGCGGTGAAGAAGCTTCTCCTGGTCGCCCTGGTCGCCCTCGGCGGCTTCTTTGTCTACCGTCAGGTCCAGGCGGACCGCGCCGAGCAGGACCTGTGGACCGAGGCCACCGACCCGGTCCCGGCCGGTCGCTGACCCCCGGGCGATCTGACGATCGACGGTCTTCGGAGGCGCGCTGACCCGCGCCTCCCGGGCCGGGGGGGGGCGGGGGGGGCCGCGAGCCGCGCCCGCCCCCCCCCCCGCCCCCCCCCCCCGCGGCGGCG
>NZ_JBHTRF010000112.1:0-21203 GCF_042796115.1 Kitasatospora sp. NPDC056446
CCCGCCGGAGCCCGTCAACCGGGCGTTCCCGGCCGGTGCGGCCCGGTCGAAGCGGGGGGGGGGGGGCCCCCCCCACCCGCCCCCCCCCCGCCGTTCCGGATGCCCGGCGGGCCGGGCTACTGCCCGGCGCCGCCCTGCATGCCACCGGTGGAGCTCGGCGTCGGCTTGCCACCGCCGCCACCGGGAGTGCTCGGCTTGCCGCCACCACCCGGTGTGGTGCTGTCCGAGGGCGTCGGCTGGGTCGGGCAGTTGATCAGCGGGATGCAGGTGTTGGTCGGGTGCGGGGGCTTCGTCGGCGGGTGGGTCGGCTGGTCGCCGGGGCAGTCCACGCCGGGCACGCAGGTCTGGGTGGGCTGCGGCGGCAGCGGCTGGTTGGGCTGCTGCGGTGCCTGGGACTGCGCCGGCGGCGGGGTGTCGGTCATGGTCGGCGACGGCACGGTGGTGGCCGTGGACGGCGCGCCGGAGGAGTCGACCGCGGTGCCGACCGGCTGCGGGGTCGGGAAGTCCAGCTTCTTCTCGTTGGCCAGCGCGACCTTCATGTACCGGGTGAAGACATCGGTCGGGATGTCACCACCGTGGATGGACTCCTTGCCGCCGGTGCCGTTGAGCGACTGCCGCTCGTGCTTGCTCGGGTCCTCGCGCCACATCGCGACGCTGGTCACCAGCTGCGGGGTGTAGCCGACCCACCAGGCCGACTTGTTCTGGTCGGTGGTACCGGTCTTGCCCGCCACCGGGCGGCCCAGGTCCTTGGTCTTGGTGCCGGTGCCCTTCGCCGCCACGTTCACCAGGACGTCGGTGACGTTGTCGGCGACGGCCGGCTCCAGGGCGACCTTGGGGTCCTTCTTGCCGAAGCCCGGGCGGTCCACGCCGTTCAGGTCGACCTTGGTGACCGAGTACGGCTCGGACTCCTTGCCGCTGGCCGCCAGGGTGCCGTAGGCGGTGGCCATCCGGATCGGGCTGATGGTGGAGGTGCCGAGCGGGAAGGTCGCGGTCTTCGGGTCCGCGAGGCTCTCCTTCTTGACGCCCATCTGCACCGCGATGTCGGCCACGTTCTGGCCGCCGACGTCCTGGTTGAGCTGGACGAAGGGCACGTTGTACGAGTACTGCATGGCCTGCCGCAGCGAGACGTAGCCGTGCTTGCTGGCGTCCTCGTTCTTCTGCCGGTACGGCTTGCCGTCGTCGCCGATCACCAGCGAGCCGTCCGCCTTGTGGATCTCGGACAGGTCGTCGGCCATGTAGCGGCTGTCGGCGTTGATCCGCTTGGGCTTGCCGTCGTCGCCCTTCGCGGTCTGCACGCCGACCTGCATGGCGGTGGCCAGCACGAACGGCTTGAAGGTCGAGCCGACCTGGACGCCGGAGGCGTCGGCGTTGTTGTCGAAGTGCCCGTTCTCCACGCCGTCGCCGCCGTAGAGGGCGACGATCGCCCCGTCGGAGGGCCGGATGCTGGCGGAGCCGAACTGGATGTTGGTGTCGTTGTCCGGACGCTTCTGCGGGTTGAGGTTCTCCGCCTTGACGTCGTCCACGGCCTTCTTCAGGGCGTCGACCTTGTCCTTCTCGAAGGTCGTGTAGATCTTCAGGCCGCCCTTGTCGATGACCTGCTGGGTGATCCCCTTGTCGTTGTTCAGCACGTACTTGTTGGCGGTGTCGACCAGGTAGCTGATCTCACCGTTCATGTTCGAGCTGGGCTTCAACGGGATCGGGGCCGGGAACGTGCTGCACTTGGCCCGCTCCTCGGGGGTGACGGCCTTGATCTTCACCATGTTGTCGAGGATCCAGGACCACCGCCCCTCGGCCCGCTCCTTGTTGTTCGGGTTGGTGGGGTCGTAGTACGCCGCACCCTTCAACAGGCCCGCCAGCATGGCGCTCTGGCAGAGGTCCAGGTCCTTGGCGTTCACCCCGTAGTACGCCTGCGCGGCGGCCTGGGCGCCGTTGGCGCCGCGGCCGAACCAGCTGGTGTTCAGGTATCCCTTGAGGATCTCGTTCTTGTCCTGGTCCTGATTGATCTTCAGCGTGATGAAGAACTCCTTCACCTTGCGGCTGAGGGTCTGCTCCTGGCTCAGGTAGGCGTTCTTCACGTACTGCTGGGTGATAGTCGAGGCGCCCTGGGTCTCACCGCCCTTCGCCATGTTGTAGACGGCGCGCAGCATGCCCTTGGGGTCGATGCCGCTGTCGGTGCGGAAGTCCTGGTTCTCCGCGGCGATCACCGCGTTCTGCAGGTTGGGGCTGATGTCCTGGAGCTCGACGATCTGACGGTTGGTCTGGCCCTTGCGGGTCATCTCGGTGTTGTCGGCCCAGTAGTAGATGGTGTTCTGGTCCTGCACCAGCTTGTTCAGCTGCGGGACCTCGGTGGTCTGGTACAGGTAGAACACCAGGCCGACGAAGCAGCCGAAGACCAGCAGGAAGCCGCTCAGCCACTGCCGCCAGGACGGCAGCCAGCGCCGGATCCCGGTCTTGCCGAACCGCGGGTAGTCGATGAAGCGCTTCTTGCCGGGCTTGGCGGCCTCGGCGGAAGCCGCGGCGGCAGCCCCCCGGCCGGCGCCCTTGCCCTTCTTCTGCGCGGCCTTGCGCATCTCCGCACGGCCCATCCGGGGCTGCTGCGCGGTCTCCCGGACGCCCGGCGGGCGTCGCCGGCCGACCCCGTCCGAGCTCAGCTCGTCGGGGTCCTTCCCTCCCCGACGGCCGCCGCCTCCCGGGGGCTGCTGCCCGTCACCGCCCGGGTCGGGCGTCCTTCGCCGTCGCTCGCTCATCTTCCAACTACTCCTCGCCAGGCGTTTCCAGCCTGAGGGCAGGGGTCCACGTCCGATGCCCGCAAACCGCCCTGACCCCGGAGGTGGTCCTCGTGCACACGCGACAGCGTACGCAGCACGGAAATACAACTAATCGGGCATCACTCGCCAATAACCGCAAAACGGCGACAGATCATTACACGCCCGTTGCCAACCCCACCTGCGCGTCGGCTTGTGATCACATTCACGCGTGCCCCCCTTGCCGGTTCCGGGGGCCGGGTTTACTGTTCTCGATATATCGAGCCGATACATCGAAGCGGTATACCGCCGGATGCAGCGGCCGGACGAAGGCCGAGGGGAAGGAGGACGACGGCAGTGGGCAGACGCTCAGGAGTGCTGGAGTTCGCCGTCCTCGGCCTGCTCCACGACGCCCCGATGCACGGCTACGAGCTGCGCAAACGGCTCAACATCCTGCTCGGGACGTTCCGGGCACTCTCCTACGGAACGCTCTACCCCTGCCTGAAGAGCCTGGTCGCCCAGGGCTTCCTGGTCGAGGACAACCCGGACGTCGAGTACGTCCCGGCCACCGCGCTCAACGGCAAGCGGTCCAAGATCGTCTACCGGCTCTCCGCCGAGGGGAAGCAGCGCTTCGAGGAGCTGCTCGCCGACTCCGGCCCGGACGCCTGGGAGGACGAGCACTTCGGCGTCCACTTCGCGTTCTTCGGTCAGACCGACCGAGCGGTCCGGATGCGCGTCCTGGAGGGGCGCCGCAGCCGGCTGGAGGAGCGCCTGGAACGGATGCGCAACTCGCTGGCCCGCGCCCGCGAGCGGTTCGACGACTACACCGTCGAACTGCAGCGGCACGGACTCGAATCGGTGGAGCGCGAGGTCCGCTGGCTCAACGAGCTGATCGAGACCGAGCGGTCCAACCGCACCGGCCGGACCGGTCCCGCCACCGGCGGCGACTCCACCGGCGAACCCCACAAGACTTCGGACGGCCGTGGCCAGGAGACCGGGTCCTCGGACCCGTCCGGGCCACCGTACGACCGCCCGGGGCGCTCCGCCCAGGAGCGCTGACACCGCGCCAGCCCTGTGCCGCGCGGAACGAGTGGGCGCCTCGCGCCCATACAAAGCAGTCATCGAAGAAGCAGGACGAGTTCCGCCTACCCCGGCGGGCCTCATGAGATCACAGGGAGCAACCGGAATGGGTTCGGTTCGCGTAGCCATCGTGGGCGTGGGCAACTGCGCCGCGTCGCTGGTGCAGGGTGTCGAGTACTACAAGGACGCCGACCCGGCCGGCAAGGTCCCCGGCCTGATGCACGTCCAGTTCGGTGAGTACCACGTCAGTGACGTGGAGTTCGTCGCCGCCTTCGACGTCGACGCCAAGAAGGTCGGCTTCGACCTGGCCGACGCCATCGGCAACAGCGAGAACAACACCATCAAGATCTGCGACGTGCCGCCGACCGGCGTCACCGTCCAGCGCGGCCACACCCTCGACGGCCTGGGCAAGTACTACCGCCAGACCATCGAGGAGTCGGACGAGGCCCCGGCCGACGTCGTCCAGGTCCTGAAGGACCAGAAGGTCGACGTCCTGGTCTGCTACCTGCCGGTGGGCTCCGAGGCCGCCGCCAAGTTCTACGCCCAGTGCGCCATCGACGCCAAGGTCGCCTTCGTGAACGCCCTGCCGGTGTTCATCGCGGGCACCAAGGAGTGGGCGGACAAGTTCACCGAGGCCGGCGTGCCGATCGTCGGTGACGACATCAAGTCCCAGGTCGGCGCCACCATCACGCACCGCGTGATGGCGAAGCTGTTCGAGGACCGCGGTGTCGTCCTCGAGCGCACCATGCAGCTGAACGTCGGCGGCAACATGGACTTCAAGAACATGCTCGAGCGCGAGCGCCTGGAGTCCAAGAAGATCTCCAAGACCCAGGCCGTCACCTCGCAGATCCGCGACCGCGAGCTGGGCGCCAACAACGTCCACATCGGTCCCTCGGACTACGTGGCCTGGCTGGACGACCGCAAGTGGGCCTACGTCCGCCTCGAGGGTCGTGCGTTCGGCGACGTCCCGCTGAACCTGGAGTACAAGCTGGAGGTCTGGGACTCCCCGAACTCCGCCGGTGTCATCATCGACGCCGTCCGCGCGGCCAAGATCGCCAAGGACCGCGGTATCGGCGGCCCGATCCTGTCGGCCTCCTCGTACTTCATGAAGTCCCCGCCGGTCCAGTACTTCGACGACGAGGCGCGCGAGAACGTCGAGAAGTTCATCAGCGGTGAGGTCGAGCGCTGAGCGCAGCGAGGTTCGCGATTCTCTGGCGCTGAGCGCGGCGAAGTTCGCGACTTTCCAGCACTGAGCGCTGAGCGCTGAGCAGCTGATCGCTTCATAGCTCCGCGAAAGAGCCCACGGTCACCGGATCGTGGGCTCTTCGCCTTTTCCCGGCCAATGTTTCACGTGAAACAACGACCGGTTCCATGGCACTCTGGGCGGGTGGCGATCACCGAGAACGGCAGCACCCACCAGTCCGCGCACCGCGCCACGCTCGCCGACCTGCTCCGGGGCCGCGACTTCCGGCGGCTGCTGACCGCCCGGGTGCTCTCCCAGCTCTCCGACGGCGTCTTCCAGGTCTCGCTCGCGGCCTACGTGGTCTTCTCCCCCGAGAAGCAGTCCTCCCCCGCCGACATCGCCTCGGTGCTGGCCGTGATGCTGCTGCCGTTCTCGGTGATCGGCCCGTTCGCCGGGGTGCTGCTGGACCGCTGGCGCCGCCGCCAGGTGCTCTACTTCGGCAACCTGGCCCGCTTCGGGCTGGGCCTGGTCACCGGCGCGCTGCTGCTGGCCGAGGCGCCGATCTGGCTGTTCTTCGCCTCGGCCCTGCTGGTCACCGCGCTCAACCGGTTCATCCTGGCCGGTCTCTCCGCCGCCCTGCCCCGGGTGGTGGAGCAGGACCAGCTGGTCACCGCCAACGCGCTCTCCCCCACCCTGGGGACGGTCGCCGCCGCCTCGGGCGGGGGCATCGGCTTTCTGCTGCACCAGGTGATGACCCCCGGCCCGAGGGCGGACGCGGCGCTGGTCACGGTCGCCTCGCTGCTCTACCTGTCGGCCGCGCTGGCGGCCCGCCGGATGGACCGCGACCTGCTCGGCCCGGACCAGCACGCCGACCGCCCGGCGCTCGGCCAGGCGCTGGTCCGTGCCGCCGTCGACCTCGGCGCGGCGGTGCGCCACCTGGTGCGGGACTGCCGGCCCGCCGTGCACGCGCTGGCCGCCGTCACCGCGGCCCGGTTCTGCTACGGCGTGCTGATCGTGGTCGTGGTGATGCTCGCCCGGTACACCTTCAACGACCCGACCGACAGCGCGGCCGGCCTGGTCACCCTCGGCCAGGCGGTCGGCCTGTCCGCCGCCGGGTTCTTCGTCGCCGCCCTGGTCAGCCCCTGGTGCACCCGCCGGCTCGGCCTGACCGGCTGGATGACGACCTGCCTGGTCGCGCCGGTGCTGTTCGTCCCGGCGCTCGGCCTGAGCTTCACCCTGGTGCCCTGCCTGCTCGCCGCCCTGCTGCTCGGAGTGGTCACCCAGGGCACCAAGATCTGCGCCGACACCGTGGTGCAGGAGTCGGTCGAGGACGAGTACCGCGGCCGGGTCTTCGCCATCTACGACGTGCTGTTCAACGTGGCCTTCGTGGCCGCGGCCATGGTGACGGCCCTGGTGCTCCCGCTGTCGGGGCGCTCGGTCACGGTGGTCGTCGGGGTCGCCGCGGTGTACGCCCTCACGGCGCTGCTCTACCTGCGCGCCGCCCGCCGCCGCCCGCTCGCCTGAGCGGACCCCCGGGAGTCCCCGGGGGCTCGGGACCGGTGGCGTCCGATCGAGTCGCTAAGGTGTCAGACCTGTCGGAGCGACAGCACTCTGCCTCGGGGGACGAACTGATGAGCACACCGCCCAGCCCGTACGGGCCGACGCCGTCGGTTCCGGCGGGGCCTCCCGGCGGGCAGCCCTACGGCGCACCCGTCCCCCCGCCGGCCGCGCCGTACGGACCCCCGCCGGGCGCGCCCTACGGACCGCCGCCGACGTACGGGCAGCCCCCGCAGCAGTCCCCGGCCGGGTACGGCCCCCCGCCGCCCTCGTACGGGCAGCAGCCCTACGGCCAGGCACCGTACGGGCAGCAGCCCCCGCCGTCCGCCGGGGCGTACGGCCCCCCGCAGCCCGCCGCTCCGGCGCCGGCCGTACCGCCCGCCAAGCGCAGCGGCCGGTCCAGGCTGAAGATCGCCGGGCTGGCCGGCGGCGGCGTCGTGCTGGCCGTCCTCTACTTCGTCGCCGGGCCGAGCGTCAGCAGCGCCAAGCCCGGCGACTGTGTCCGACTGGGCGGCTCCCGCGACGTCTCGATCGTCAAGTGCACTGATACCAAAGCGAATTACCGCGTACTGTCGAAGTTCGAGGGCACCACCGACGTGAACCGCTGCAAGCAGACGCCGCAGGCCACGGAAGCCGTCTCGGGCAAGAGCGGCCGCCGCTGGAACAAGAAGCGGTACGTGCTCTGCCTCGGTCCGATGGCGCCCGCCACCACCGGCCAGCCGCCGGTGAAGAAGTCCTGAACCTTCCACCGATCCGTCCGGGGGGACCCACTTGTCCGTTCCGCCTCCGCCCCAGATGCCGTACGGTCCGCCTCCGGGCGACGGCAACCCCTACTCCTCCGGCGGCGGCTACGGCACGCCACCCCCGCCGCCCGGTCCGCCCGGTCCGCCCGGTCCGCCCGGTCCGCCCGGATACGGCTACCCGAGCCCCCCGCCGCCGCCCGGCGCACCCGGCGCACCCGGCGCACCCGGCGCACCCGGATACGGCTACCCCGGCGCCCCGTCGGCCGAGCAGCCGTACGGCTACCAGCAGCCCCCGCCCGGCTACGGCTACGGGTACCCGCCGCCGGGCCCGACGGACGGCCTGACCTGCCGGTTCTGCGGCGGCTACCCGGCCGTGGAGGCCACCGTCCGCGGCCACCAGGGCCTGGTCCTGGCCTACCGGATGCTGCGGATGTCCGGCCCGTTCTGCCGCACCTGCGGGACGGCCACCGTGCGCGACATGTCCGCCCGGACGCTGGTCCAGGGCTGGTGGAGCCTGGTGTCGTGGCTGCTGACCCCGATCACGCTGCTGCTGAACCTCGGCCCGCACAACCGGATCAAGCAGCTGCAGCCGCCCGTCCCGGGCAGTCACGGCCCGCAGCTCGACCCGGGCGTGCCGCTGACCCGCCGCCCGCACCTGGCGATGCTGCTGGTGCCGGCCTCGCTGGCGGTCGCCGTCGTCCTGGCCGCCACCGGGGTGCTCGGCCCGGCGAAGCACGACGGCCCGGCCGACCCGATCATCGCGGCGCCGTCCCCGACCCCGTCGGCCTCCACCTTCACCTTCTCGCCCCCGCCGCAGCCGGTCTTCCCCTCGCCGACCTTCACGATGCCGGTGGTGCCGAGCATCACCCTCCCGCCGGTCACCACCCCGACCACCCCGGCCGAAACCGTCGACACGGCCAAGGCCGGCGACTGCCTGCGCAACGAGAACGGGACCGGCGCGACCGCCGACTCCCATCCCAAGGTCTCGGTGCTGCCGTGCACCGACGCCAAGGCCCAGTACAAGGTGGTCTACAAGTACCCGGCCACGTCCGACGAGAAGGTGTGCGAACAGCAGCCGAAGGCGGACAGCACGTACACCCGCACCTACACCAACTTCCCGGCCCTGAACTACGTGCTCTGCCTCAAGAAGCTCAAGTAGCCCGGCGGCCAAGGCAGTCCGGGTGGTCCGGGCCAGCCGGAGCACGCGCGAGGGGTGGCCCCGGCCGAGTGCCGGGACCACCCCTCGCGTCGCGTCCGGGGCCGCGCGGGCCGGGTCAGCCCTGCTGCTCGGCCCACCAGGCGCGCAGCGCCGCGACCGCCTCGTCGTGCTCCATCGGGCCGTGCTCCAGCCGGAGTTCGAGCATGTGCCGGTACGCCTTGCCGACCTGCGGGCCGGGCTTGACGCCGAGCAGCTCCATGATCTGGTTGCCGTCCAGCGCCGGGCGGACGGCGTCCAGCTCCTCCTGCTCCTTCAGCTCGGAGATCCGCGTCTCCAGGCCGTCGTAGGTGCGCGAGAGCGAGGCCGCCTTCTTCTTGTTGCGGGTGGTGCAGTCGGAGCGGGTCAGCTTGTGCAGGCGCTCCAGCAGCGGCCCGGCGTCGGTGACGTAGCGGCGCACCGCGGAGTCGGTCCACTCGCCGCCGCCGTAGCCGTGGAACCGCAGGTGCAGCTCGACCAGGCGCGAGACGTCCTCGGTGAGCTCCTTGGAGTACTTCAGCTCACGCATCCGCTTGCGGGTCATCTTGGCGCCGACCACCTCGTGGTGGTGGAAGGAGACCCGGCCGTCGGACTCGAAGCGGCGGGTGCGCGGCTTGCCGATGTCGTGCAGCAGCGCGGCCAGCCGCAGGGTGAGGTCCGGGCCGTCCTGCTCCAGGGCGATGGCCTGCTCCAGGACGGTCAGCGAGTGCTCGTAGACGTCCTTGTGCCGGTGGTGCTCGTCCCGCTCCAGCCGCAGCGCGGGCAGCTCCGGCAGCACGTACCCGGCCAGGCCGGTGTCGACCAGCAGCCGCAGGCCCTTCACCGGGTGCTCGGCCAGCAGCAGCTTGTTGAGCTCGGCCTGGATCCGCTCGGCCGAGACGATGGTGAGCCGCTCGGCCATCGCGGTCATCGCGGCGACCACCTCGGGCGCCGGGTCGAAGTCGAGCTGGGCGGCGAAGCGGGCGGCCCGCATCATCCGCAGCGGGTCGTCGGAGAAGGACTCCTCGGGGGTGGCGGGGGTGCGCAGCACCCGGGCCTCCAGGTCCTCCAGGCCGTGGTGCGGGTCGACGAAGCCGCGGCCGGGCAGGTCGACGGCCATCGCGTTGACCGTGAAGTCCCGGCGGACCAGGTCCTGCTCGATGGTCTCGCCGTAGCTGACCTCGGGCTTGCGGGAGGTGCGGTCGTACGCCTCGGAGCGGTACGTGGTGATCTCGATCAGGAAGGAGCCCTCGGGGGTGTCCTTGCGGGCGCCGACCGTGCCGAAGGCGATGCCGACGTCCCAGACCGCGTCCGCCCAGCCCTTGACCAGCTTGAGCACCTGCTCCGGGCGGGCGTCGGTGGTGAAGTCCAGGTCGTTGCCGAGCCGGCCGAGCAGGGCGTCCCGGACCGAGCCGCCGACCAGGGCCAGCCGGTGACCGGCCGCCTGGAAGCGGCGGGCGATCTCGTCGGCGACCGGCGACACCCGCAGCAGCTCTTGCAGGCCCAGCGCCTGGGCCTCGCTCAGGCCTGGGACGACCCGGACGGCGGTGCTGGAACGGTCGGTGCGCGCGGTGGGCTCATTGGCAGTGGACACGGCTCACAAGGGTACGTGCCCCGACAGGTCAACCGCCCGCGCGTTTTGGGCGTCTCACCTCACAGCCCGCAACACTGCACCGCGGGCTGCATCGTTACCATGCCGGTGGACGAGTCTCGGGCACCGGACAGGGGATGCGGTGTCGCGTGCCGCCACCGCTCGGGGAACCCCCCGCGGCAGGAGTGCGGCGACCGCGTCGGGCGAACGGTTCCGGATGTCTCGAACGTCCGGGGGCCGGGAGTTCCGAGAGTTCCAAGGGCTTCAACAGTTTCAGGCGAAGGACGTCGGGCGGACCCCGCCGGACGGACAGCATCAGCAGCGAGCGAGCGAGAACGGCGAGGGCGAAGCGAGTGAGTGAGCCGGCACGGCACTCGGGCCTGGGGGCGCACCGACAGCCTGGAGGGGCCGAACGCCCCGCCGACGGACGTCATCCGGTCCGCCGGGCGGGCCTGCGTCTCGCCGCCGCCTGCGCGGCCGCCCTGACCCTCTTCACGACCGTCCCGGCCGGCGCGCTGCCCGCCGGCGGCGACGCCGGCGCCTCGGCCGAGTACCCGGTGGTCGTGACCATCGAGACGCTCGCCCCGCAGGTGGCCGCTCCCAACGGCACCGTGACGATCACCGGGCACGTCACCAACGCCGGCAAGTCGGCGCTCAAGAGCGCCCACGCGGCCGTCCGCAAGCCGTTCTCCGGCAAGCCGCTGGACCGGCGCAGCGACCTGGCCAACGTGGCCGGCCGCTCCGCGCCGAGCGGGTCGGACGGCGTGGAGCTGGACAGCCCGCAGTACGCGCTGCCGGAGCTCAACCCGGGCCAGACCCTGCCGTACACGCTGAGCGTCGCGGTGAACGAGCTCGGGATGTCCGCGAGCGGCGTGTACGAGCTCGCGGTGGACGCCTGGGGCTCGACCGCCGACAACCAGCACGACCGGGCCCTGGGCATCGCCCGGAGCTTCCTGCCGTACAACCCGGGCGGTGCCGAGGCGCAGCCGACGAAGGTCGCCACGCTGTGGCCGCTGGTGCACACGCCGGTGCTGGCCGCGCAGACCTACGCCGACAACGACCAGTCCGTCCCGGTGCTGCGCGACGACAGCCTGGCCACCGACCTCGCCCCGGGCGGCCGGCTGTACGAGCTGGTCGACACCGGCTCCAAGCTGACCGGGCTGACCTGGGTGGTCGACCCGGACCTGGTGGACGCCGCGTTCGCGATGACCAGGCCGTACCGGGTGCAGAACCCGGGCACCGAGTCCTCGGGCAAGCCGGCCAGGGACGACAACACCGTCCCGGGCAGCGGCTCGGCCGCCGCGACCGCCACCGCCTGGCTGGACAAGCTGCGGGCCGCCGTCGCCAAGCCGGAGAACCAGGTCGTCGCGCTGCCGTACGCC
Source organism: Kitasatospora sp. NPDC056446 (assembly GCF_042796115.1). NCBI lineage: Bacteria > Bacillati > Actinomycetota > Actinomycetes > Kitasatosporales > Streptomycetaceae > Kitasatospora > Kitasatospora sp. NPDC056446. Next base: position 11,455 of record NZ_JBHTRF010000112.1, read on the forward strand.
GACCCGGACCTCGCCTCGATCGCGCACAACGGCGCCGACCTGGCGGGGATGCCGGCGGCGCTGAGCAAGGCCGCCACGGCCGGCCGGCTGACCATCGAGGGCCGGCTCTCGGTGGACGCCCGCTCCGACGTGGCCTGGCCGTACCAGGGCTACGTCGACCAGCAGATCACCGGCTTGGCCCAGCAGACCGGCAGCGGGCTGGTGCTGGTCAACGGGGCGAGCATGCCGGAGCCCGACGCGCTCACCTACACCCCGACCGCGGTCCGCCCGATCGGCAACGGGCAGAGCGCCGTGGTCGCCGACGAGACGGTCTCCGGGCTCCTCCAGCGGGACCTGAGCGGCGTGAAGGAGCAGACCGACGCGACCCAGCGCTTCCTCGCCGAGACCTTCGCGATCACTCACGAGCAGCCGCAGAACCAGCGCGGCCTGCTGGTCATGCCGCCGCGCGAGCTGAGCGTCAGCACCGCCAAGGTGCTGGCGAACGCCCTGCAGACGGCTGGCGGGAAGTGGATCGCCCCGGTCAAGCTGGACACCGTGGCCCAGGCCTCGCCCGACCCGAAGGCCGCCACCGCCGTCCCGGCGGCCGCCGACTACCCGACCCAGGCCCGCGCCTCGGAGCTGCCGGCGTCCGACCTGAGCAGCACCAACGACATCCAGTACAACCTGGACACCCTGATGCGGGTGCTCACCCTGCCCCAGCGGGTGCGCGGCCCGTTCAACGCCGCCATGGTCCGGTCGCTGTCCACCGAGTGGCGCAGCCAGGCCCCGGCCGGCAGCGCCTACCGCAGCGGCGTCACGCAGTACCTGAAGGAACTGACCAACGCCGTCCAGGTGCCGAAGAAGACCTCGATCACACTGGCCGGCGACACCGGCCCGATCCCGGTCAGCGTCCGCAACGACCTGACCCAGACGGTCACCAACCTGAAGCTGGTGCTCACCTCGGCCCAGCCGAACAGGGTGCGGGTGAGCAAGGAGGAGGAGCTGGTCCTCCCCGCCTCGCAGAGCGCCACCCTCCGCTTCCAGGCCGAGGCGCACGCCAGCGGGCCGGTCACCATGACCGCGCAGCTGTGGACCACCGGCCCCAACTCGCGGCCGTACGGCGAGGCCCGGACGTTCATCGTCGAGGTCACCTCGGTGACCAACGGGGTCCTGTACGTCTTCGCGGGCGCCGGCGTCCTGCTGCTGCTGGCCGCGCTGCGCTTCATGCGCCAGCGCAAGCGGCGCGGCGGGGAGCCGCACGAGGACGGCGACCAGCCGGTCGACGACGACCCGGTGCCGGGCGGGGCCGCGGCGCAGCCGCCGACGGCCGACCAGGCGGACCAGGCGGACCAGGCCGACCGGCCGGACCAGGCGGACCGGGCCGACGGGCCCGCGGACGACGACGCCGGCGGCGCCACCGCGCAGACACCGCGCGGCAGCAGCCCGGATGGCCGGGATCGGGCCGCCGGTGATGAGAAGGTTGGTCCTTGATACCGCCGACCCCCCGTGACGCCGGGCCGGCCTCCCCCACGACAGCGAAGAGGTGACATGACCGGGCGCAGCGAGGAGCGGCCGCCGGGCCGCGGTGAGAGCCGGCCGGGTGCCGAGTCGCCGTCCGGCGACTGGTACGTGGCCGACACCTACGCCCAGGACCCGTACGCGGCCGACGCGTACGGGAACCGGCAGGACGGTCAGGACCCGTACGGCCTCCAGGCCGGTCGGCCCGCCGAGCCGCAGCCGCAGGCCGCCGCTTACGACGTGCCGCCGCAGCTGCCGCCGCAGGGCGGCGGCTACCCGATGCCGGTGCCACCGACCCCGTACCCGGCCGCGGACCACTTCGCGGCCCCGGTGCCGCCGGTGCAGCCCGGCTGGGACACCCCGGCGCAGGCCGCCTGGCCGCAGGAGCAGGCCCCGGCGCCCGCGCCGGCCGGCGGCCACTGGGGCGGCGCCGAGCAGCCCCGGCAGCAGTGGGAGCCCGGCCCGGCGCACTCCACCTGGGACTCCGAGACCACCGAGTACGTCGGGGTGGACGCGCTGTTCGGCGGCCGTCCGGCGGAGGCCGCGGCCCCGCCGCCGGTGCCGCAGCCCGCCCCGGCCCCGCAGATGCCCCCGCCCGGCGTGCCCGGAGCCGTGCCGCCCGGTGCGCCCGTGCCGCCCGGCGGCCCCGCGCCGTACCCGCCGATGGGCGGCTACCCGGGGCAGCCCCAGCACGGCGCTCCGGACGGGTACCGCCCCTTCGTGCCCCCGATCGAGTTCGACCCGCCGCTCTCCGAGGAGGAGGCCACCATGCAGGTGGCCGCCGTCGCGGTGCCCCCGGCGGTCGAGCCGTTGGCGGACCTCGCCGCCGAGGAGCACGCCCCCCGGCCGGAGTCCGCGCCCGCCCCGGCGGCCGGCGGCGGCAAGGTGGCCGGCCTGCTGAACTCCAGCGCGATCATGGCGGCCGGCACGCTGGTCTCCCGCGGCACCGGCTTCGTCCGGACCATGGTGATCACCATGGCCATCGGCGTCAGCGTGATGGGTGACTCGTACAACGCGGCGAACACCCTGCCGACCCTGCTCTACATCCTGATCGGCGGCGGCGCGCTGAACGCGGTCTTCGTGCCGCAGCTGGTGCGCAGCATGAAGAACGACGAGGACGGCGGGACCGCCTACGCCAACCGGCTGCTCACCCTGGTGATGGTCGGGCTCGGCGGCGTGGTGTTCCTGGCGGTGCTCGGGGCGCCCGTGCTGGTCCAGCTGATCGCCCATCCGATGATGGCGACCCCGGAGCGCGCCGACACCACGGTGGCGATGGCCCGCTACTGCCTGCCGACCATCTTCTTCATGGGCATCCACGTGGTGATGGGCCAGATCCTCAACGCCCGCGGCCGGTTCGGCGCGATGATGTGGACCCCGGTCCTGAACAACGTCGTGGTGATCTTCACCTTCTCCGCGTACCTCTGGGTCTACGGCGGGTTCGGCACCACCCACGTCACCCCGGAGTCCATCTCGCCCGAGGGCGTCCGGCTGCTCGGCCTCGGCACCCTGATCGGCCTGGTCGTCCAGTCGCTGGCGATGATCCCGTACCTGCGGGCGGCCGACTTCCGCTTCCGGCCCCGCTTCGACTGGCGCGGCCACGGCCTGGGCAAGGCCGCCCGGCTGGCCAAGTGGACGTTCTTCTTCGTGCTCGCCAACCAGGCCGGCTTCCTGGTGATCACCCAGCTGTCCACCAAGGCCGGTGACGCCGCCGCGGCGGCCGGCCACGACGGTGTCGGCCTGGCCGCGTTCTCCAACGCCCTGCTGATCTGGCAGCTCCCGCAGGCCGTGATCACGGTCTCGATCATGAGCGCGGTGCTCCCCCGGCTGTCCCGGGCCGCCGCCGACGAGGACGCCGGAGCCGTCCGCGACGACATCTCCTACGGCCTGCGCACCACGGCGGTGGCGGTCGTCCCGGGGGCGTTCCTGTTCCTGGCGCTCGGCCCGGTGATCGGCCGTTCGATCTACGCGATCGGCGGCAACCAGACGGTCCTGGACGGCGCCACCAACATCGGCCTGATGCTCTCCGCGTTCGCCCTGGGCCTGATCCCGTACTCGGCCCAGTACGTGATGCTGCGCGGCTTCTACGCCTACGAGGACACCCGGACGCCGTTCTCCAACACCGTCTGGGTCGCGGTCTGCCAGGCCGGCTTCTCGCTGCTGTGCTGGCTGCTGCTGCCCGCCCAGTGGACGGTGGTCGGCATGGCCTTCGGCTACGGTCTCGCGTACGCCGTCGGGGTGCTGGTGGCCGTGCCGAAGCTGAAGAAGAAGATCGGCGGGCTGGACACCAAGCGGATCGGCCGGACGTACAGCCGGCTGGCCGCGGCCTGCGTCCCGGCCGCGGTGGTCGGCCTCGGCGCCAGCCTGGGGGTCCAGCAGGTGATCGCCGGGTGGCCCGGCAGCGTGGCCTCCCTTATCGTGGCCGGCGGTCTGCAACTGGCCGTCTTCGTGCTGATCGCGAAGCGGCTGCGGATCGAGGAACTGAACGCCATGCTGGGCATGGTCCGCGGCCGACTGGGCCGCTGACCGTCCTTCGACGGCCGGACGAGCGGGCGCCCTGACCGGGCGTCAACCGGAGCGGGCAGCTCCTCCGCTCGTCCGGCCGAGTGCTGGGCCGCCAGTCGCCCCGGGTCCTCCCGGCGGCGAGATGGCGACCCGGTGTCCGATCTGCACCACATCTCTCCACCGGTACGCAACCGAGCGGCCCCCTCAGCGGTCGTACCCGGTGGAGAAGAGTGGGCACAATTGTCCTGGAGCACGGGGCCGGCAACCCAGGGGCTCCAGCGACTCTCTCGGCCGGGGCTACACAAGGGGAGGCAGGACCACGGTGGCTGATGGCACCAAGGCGGTCGTCGACACGTCGGCAGCTGACGCGGCGGCGGACGAGGCCGCGCTGGCCGCGGCGATCGACGGGCTCGCGGTCGCGAAGGACGTCGACGGGCGCGCCTCCGCCGACGCGGGCGCGGACGCCTCCACCGCCCCCGGGAAGACCGCCGCGGACGGCGGCGCGGACACCGCTCCGGACACCGCTCCGGCCACCGCTCCGGGCGGGGACGAGGGCGAGGACGGCGCGGAGGACGGGCCGCGGGCCGTCGTCGGCGAGGAGACCTCGGAGATCACCGCCCCGCTCTCGGTCCAGGAGATCGCCGCCGAACTGGCCGCCGGCTCCGCCGCGAAGAAGCAGGCCCCCGCCGCCGCGCCCACCCCCGCCAAGCGCCCGCCCACCGACCCCCAGCCCACGCTCGACCCGCGCGACACCGCCACCCTCCCGCGCACCCTCCCCGCGCCGCAGCGGCGCAGCGGCGACATGATCGGCCACCGGTACCGGCTGGAGGAGTGCATCTCCCAGACCGACACCTTCAGCAGCTGGCGCGCCGTCGACGAGAAGCTGCGCCGGGCCGTCGGCGTCCACCTGATGGCCTCCGGCCACCAGCGGGCCCGCAAGGTGCTGGCCGCCGCCAAGTCCGCCGCCCTGCTCGGCGACCCGCGCTTCGTCCAGGTCCTGGACGCCGTCCAGGAGGGCGAGCTGGTCTACGTCGTCCGGGAGTGGCTGCCGCACTCCTCCGACCTGGCCAGGCTGCTCTCGAACGGCCCGATGGAGCCGCACGAGGCGTACCAGATGGTCCGCCAGGTCGCCGACGCGGTCGCGGCCGCCCACCGGCGCGGCCAGGCGCACCTGCGGCTCACCCCGCGCTGCGTGCTGCGCACCGACAGCGGCCAGTACCGGATCAACGGCATCGCGGTGGACGCCGCCCTGCGCGGGCTGGCCGCCGAGGGGACCGCCGAGGACGCCCAGCGCGCCGACACCCGCGCCATCGGCGCCCTGCTGTTCGCCGCGCTCACCCACCGCTGGCCGTACCCGGAGGACCGCTACGACCTCCGGGGCCTGCCGAAGGACCTCCAGAACGCCGCGCCGGACCAGGTCCGGGCCGGGGTCCACAAGGCCCTGTCCGAGCTCGCCGCGCGGGCGCTGTTCGACCAGCCGCCGCACCACGCCGAACCGATCACCACCCCGGAGGAGCTGGTCCGGGCGATCGCGCAGATCCCCCGGATCCGCCAGCCCGAGCCGGAGCTGCCCGCCTTCCCCGCCCCGCCCCGGCACAACACCCACGCCCTGCCCACCGCGCCCAACCCGACCCGGGTGGCCGACACGACCGTCGCCCCGCTGCCGGCCTCCTCCCGCCCGACCACGGCCCGCCGCACCCGGCGGCGGCTGCGGCGGGTGCTCAAGGCCACCGCCTGGACGGTCGCCCTGGGCGCGATCGGCGTCGCCTCCTGGCAGTTCGTCGACAACCTGCGCAACAACGGGGGCGCCGCCGCCGCACCGCTGCCCACGGTCAGCACCGCCGCGCCGACCCCCCATACGTCGACGCACGCCCCGGCACCGATCGCCGTCAAGGGCGCGCAGTCGTACAACCCGCTGGGCGACGGGCCCGACGGGAGGGACAACCCGGCGAAGGCCGTCGACGGCGACCCGAACACCACCTGGACCACCCAGTGGTACGCCGACCAGTTCGGCACCAAGCCGCCCGCCCTCAAGTCGGGCACCGGCCTGATGATCGACCTCGGCACGCCGCAGCCGGTCTCCTCGGTGACCGTCCAGTTCGTCGGCGAGCACACCGCGGAGCTGCGGGTGCCGACCCCGGCCGCCGCCGCCAACCCGATGCAGGCGAAGCCGGAGGGCTTCACCGTCCTCGGCAAGAAGTCCGGGACCGGTGTCGAGTACGCCCTCGACACCCCGGTCACCACCCGCTACCTCTTGCTCTGGCTGACCGCTCTGCCGAAGGATGGCGCGGGCACGTTCACGGGCCAGGTCGCCGAGGTCAAGGTCTCCGGCTGACCGGGGTCGGACGGGCCCGGACACGACCGCGAAGGGTGGAGGGGTGACAGTGGCGGACGACGACGCGGCACTGCTCGCCCGGCACGTCGCGGGCGACCGGGAAGCCTTCGGCCTGCTGGTGAACCGCCACCGCGACCGGCTCTGGGCGGTCGCCCTGCGCACCCTGGGCGACCGCGAGGAGGCCGCCGACGCGCTCCAGGACGCCCTGGTCTCCGCCTTCCGCGCCGCCGCCGGCTTCCAGGGCCGCTCGGCGGTCACCACCTGGCTGCACCGGATCGTGGTCAACGCCTGTCTCGACCGCGCCCGGCGCAGCGCCACCCGCCGCACCACCCCGCTCGACGAGGACCCGCAGCGGCTCGACACCCTGGTCGGCGCCGCCGAGCCCGCCGACTCCCCGGTGGTCCGGGCCGAGCTGCACCGCGAGCTGGCCGCCGCGCTCGCCGAGCTGCCCGCCGAGCAGCGGGCCGCGCTGGTCCTGGTCGACATGCAGGGCTATCCGGTCGCCGAGGCCGCCGAGCTGCTGGGCGTCCCGGTGGGCACCGTGAAGAGCCGCTGCGCGCGCGGCCGGGCCCGGCTGCTGCCGCTGGTCCGGCACCTGCGCGAGAGCGACGGCCGGCCCGGTGTTTCACGTGAAACACCGGTCGTCCCCGGCTCCGCCCCACCGGGGCGGCGGGGCGCCCCGGGGAACCCGACGGCCCCCCGCACCGTCACAGGAACAGGCCCCAGCACCGGCCGGACGCTTCTGGAAGGAGACGCGAGCACACGATGACCGCCCACCTCTCCTCCCCCGACCACGGCGGAGACCACCCCCCGGTCGAGCAGCTCGCCGACCTCTCCGAAGGGCTGGTCGACTCCCCCGACACCGTCGAGGCGCTGCACCGGCACCTGGACGGCTGCGCCGAGTGCCGCGAGACCCTCGACGCCTTCGCCGAGGTGCGGGCGCTGCTCGGCTCCGTCGAGGCCCCGCCGATGCCCGAGGACGTCGCCGCCCGGCTGGACGCCGCACTGGCCGAGGCCGCCGACCCGTTCCCGGCCGACCCGGGGAACGGGCCCGCGGCCGCCGGCCGCCCCCAGGAGGCCCCTTCCGCCGCCCGTCGGCCCGGCACCCCCGCCCCGGCCGTACGCGCCGCCACAGGGCCCTCCGGGCCGCCCTCCCGCCCCTCCGCGCGGTCCGGTCCGGCCACCGGCCCGGGCCGTCCCCGGCCCCGGCGGCGGTTCGCCCTGCTGCTGGGTGCCGCCGCCGCCCTGGCCGCCGTCGGACTCGGCGGGGCGCTGCTGCTGCACCCCGACGACCGGTCCGGGGGCACCGCGGTCGCCGCGGGCGCCCCGTCGGGCAGCGCCGCCGAACAGGACGCCCGCAGCGCGCACACGGCGGGCACCGACTACCGCACCGACCGGCTCGCCGCCCAGATCCAGCAACTGCTGGCCGGCTCGGAGAGCGCCCCCGGGCTGCGGGCCACCGGTCAGGCCAAGCCCGAGAGCGTCCTGCCCGCCGAGGGCGCCCGCCCGGAACTCTCCTCCCCCGGCTCCGCCGCCCCGACCACCTCGCCCGCCTCGCCCGCGCCGACGGCCGCCCCGTCCTGTCCGGCCCCCGCCCCCGGCGTGCCGCTGGCCACCGACCGGGGCAGCTACCAGGGCGCCCCGGTGGACGTCCTGGTCTACCCGGTGCCCGGCCGGACCGACCTGGTGGACGTCTTCCTCCGCTCCCCCGACTGCGGCCGGATCGTCCTCCACCAGAGCGTTCCCAGCCGCTGACCGGCGGTTCCCATGCGATCCACGCCCAGCACGGCACACCGCTTCCGGAGTCCGAGCGCCTGGTACTGATCCGCCTGGGAATGCGAGACACTGGTCAGTCGTTGTCCCGGGCGGCGGAGCAGGACCGCCCTCCCCGCAGCAAACGCGGGTCGCGATGCGAACCAGGAGAAGCAGTGAGCGACGTCCGTAACGTGATCATCATCGGTTCCGGCCCGGCCGGGTACACGGCTGCGCTCTACACGGCCCGTGCCTCCCTCAAGCCACTGGTCTTCGAAGGGGCCGTCACCGCCGGTGGCGCGCTCATGAACACCACCGAGGTCGAGAACTTCCCGGGCTTCCGGGACGGCATCATGGGCCCCGAGCTGATGGACAACATGCGGGCCCAGGCCGAGCGCTTCGGCGCCGAGCTGATCCCCGACGACATCGTCTCGGTCGACCTCACGGGTGACATCAAGACCGTCACCGACTCCGAGGGCAACGTGCACCGGGCCCGTGCCGTGATCGTCACCACCGGCTCCCAGCACCGCAAGCTCAACCTGCCGAACGAGGACAAGCTCTCCGGCCGCGGCGTCTCCTGGTGCGCGACCTGCGACGGCTTCTTCTTCCGCGACCAGGACATCGCGGTGGTCGGCGGCGGCGACACCGCCCTGGAGGAGGCGACCTTCCTCTCCCGCTTCGCCAGGAGCGTCACGATCATCCACCGCCGGGACAGCCTGCGCGCCTCCAAGGCGATGCAGGAGCGCGCCTTCGCCGACCCGAAGATCCGCTTCGAGTGGGACAGCGCGGTCGAGGCCATCCACGGCGACCCGAAGCTGAGCGGCGTCACCCTGCGCGACACCACCACCGGCGAGACCCGCGAGCTGGCCGTCACCGGCCTGTTCATCGCGATCGGCCACGACCCGCGCACCGAGCTCTTCAAGGGCCAGCTCGACCTGGATGCCGAGGGCTACCTCAAGGTCGAGGCCCCCTCCACCCGGACGAACATCCCGGGCGTGTTCGGCGCCGGCGACGTCGTGGACCACACCTACCGCCAGGCCATCACGGCCGCCGGTACCGGCTGCTCCTCCGCCCTGGACGCCGAGCGCTACCTCGCCGCGCTGGACGACCTGGAGGCCAAGGCCGCCGCCGTGGCGGTCTGACCCCCGAGCCACCGCCCCACCCAGGCGGGCGTGTTCCACGTGAAACACGCCCGCCCCGGCCAGGCAGAAACAGAACGGGCCCGCCCGTTGTTCTCCTGGCAGCAGCCCCCTCCGTCCGAACCCGAGGAGTTCCCGTGGCCGGCGCCACCACCACCGTCACCGACGCGACGTTCAAGTCCGACGTCCTGGAGAGCGAGAAGCCCGTCCTGGTCGACTTCTGGGCCACCTGGTGCGGCCCGTGCCGCCAGGTCGCCCCGGTCCTGGAGGACATCGCGGCCGAGCACGGCGACAAGCTGACCATCGCCAAGCTCGACGTGGACGCCAACCAGGCGACCGCCGCCCAGTACGGCGTCATCTCGATCCCGACCCTGATCCTCTACAAGGGCGGCGAGCCGGTGAAGTCCATCACCGGTGCCCGTCCGAAGGCCGCGCTGCTGCGCGAGCTGGACGGCTTCATCTAGGTCGTCGGGTCTTCGACGAACGGCGGCGGGGGGGGCCCCCACGGGGGACCCCCCCGCCCG
>NZ_JBHTRF010000113.1:0-12879 GCF_042796115.1 Kitasatospora sp. NPDC056446
CCCGGGGGCCGGGCCCCCGGGCGGGGGGGGTGGCCGGGCCCCGGAGGCGGTCGGTCCAGGCCGGCCCCCGGGCGGTCAGTCCAGGACGGGCAGCAGCTCCGGCAGGTGCCCGTCCGAGGCCAGGGCCGCGGCCTGCCGCTCGGCCGGCACCTCTCCGTAGGTGGTGGTGCGCTGGCGGTGCGGGCGGCCCGCCGCCTCGGCGATCGCCTGGAGGTCGCGCACCGACTTGTAGCTCCCGTACGCCGAGCCGGCCATCCGCGAGATGGTCTCCTCCATCAGCGTGCCGCCGAGGTCGTTGGCGCCGGAGCGGAGCATCTCGGCCGCGCCCTCCGCGCCCAGCTTGACCCAGCTGGTCTGGATGTTGCGGATGTGCGGGTGGAGCAGCAGCCGGGCCATCGCGACCACCGCGCGGTTGTCCCGGGCGGTGGGGCCGGGCCGGGAGATCCCGGCCAGGTAGACCGGGGCGTTGGTGTGGATGAACGGCAGGGTGACGAACTCGGTGAAGCCGCCGTCGGGGTCGGTCCCGAGCGAGCGCTGCTGGATCTCCGCGAGCAGCCGCAGGTGGCCGAGCCAGTGCTGCGGGGTGTCCACGTGCCCGTACATCATGGTGGACGAGGAGCGGATGCCCAGCTCGTGCGCGGTGCTGACCACCTCGACCCAGGTGGCGGCCGGCAGCTTGCCCTTGGTGAGCACCCAGCGGACCTCGTCGTCCAGGATCTCGGCGGCCGTGCCCGGGATGGTGTCCAGGCCGTTCTCCTTGGCGCGCTGCAGCCAGTCGCGGATGGACAGGCCGGTGCGGGTCGCGCCGTTGACCACCTCCATCGGGGAGAAGGCGTGCACGTGGATGCCGGGCACCCGTTCCTTCACCGCGCGGGCGATGTCGAAGTAGGCGGTGCCGGGCAGGTCCGGGTGGATGCCGCCCTGCATGCAGACCTCGGTGGCGCCGACCTCCCAGGCCTGCGCGGCCCGGTCGGCGACCTGCTCCAGCGACAGGGTGTAGGCGTCCGCGTCGGTGCGGCGCTGGGCGAAGGCGCAGAAGCGGCAGCCGGTGTAGCAGACGTTGGTGAAGTTGATGTTCCGGGTGACGCAGTAGGTGACCACGTCGCCGACGGCGTCACGGCGCACGTCGTCGGCGATCCGGCAGAGCGCGTCCAGGGCCGGGCCGTCCGCGTGGAAGAGGGCGAGGGCCTGGTCGTCGGTGAGCCGGGTCGGGTCGTCCGCGGCCACCGCGAGGGCGCCGCGCAGGTCACCGGCGAGGCGCTCGGGCGCGCCCTTGGCGAGCACCTGCTCGCGCAGCACCTCCCAGTCGCCGTACACGTCCTCGAAGTCGGCCCGGCGGTCGCCGGTGCGGCCCTCGGTGTCGATCGCGGTGTGCAGGTCGGTCCGCCCGTACGACTCCGGCAGGTCCTCGGGCTCCTGCCAGGGCAGGCCGCGCACGACGGCGGACGGGTCCGCCAGGCCGGTGTCCGGGTCGGACAGCGCGCGGACGTGCGGCAGCACCCGCGGGTCCAGCCAGGGTTCGCCGTGGCGGACGTACTCGGGGTAGACCGCGAGGCGCTCGCGCAGCTCGAAGCCGGCGGCCGCCGAGCGCTCGGCCAAGCGCTCGATCTGCGGCCAGGGGCGCTCGGGGTTGACGTGGTCCGGGGTGAGCGGGGAGACGCCGCCCCAGTCGTCGACGCCGGCCGCGATCAGCCGCTCGTACTCGCCGTCCACCAGGTTCGGCGGGGCCTGGAGGCAGGCGGTCGGGCCGAGCAGGTGCCGGGCCACCGCCACGGTGGCGACCAGCTCGTCCAGTTCGGCGTCCGGCATGCCGCGCATCGCCGTGTCCGGCTTGGCGCGGAAGTTCTGCAGGATCAGTTCCTGGATGCCGTGGTAGGCGCGGGAGACCCGGCGCAGCGCGAACAGCGATTCGGCGCGCTCCTGGTAGGTCTCGCCGATGCCGATCAGCAGGCCGCTGGTGAACGGGACGGAGCTGCGGCCGGCGTCCTCCAACACCCGCAGGCGGACGGCCGGTTCCTTGTCCGGTGAGCCGAAGTGCGGGCCGCCGGGCTCGCTCCACAGCCGGGTCGCGGTGGTCTCCAGCATCATGCCCATCGAGGCGGAGACCGGCTTGAGCCGCTGGAAGTCCGTCCAGCTCATCACCCCGGGGTTGAGGTGCGGCAGCAGGCCGGTCTCTTCCAGGATGCGGATCGACATCGCCCGGACGTAGGCGATGGTGTCGTCGTAGCCGTGCGCGTCCAGCCACTCGCGGGCCTCGGGCCAGCGGTCCTCGGGCTTGTCGCCGAGGGTGATCAGGGCTTCCTTGCAGCCGAGTTCGGCCCCGCGCCGGGCCACCTCCAGCACCTCGTCCGGGGACATGAACATCCCATGGCCGGCCCGGCGCAGCTTGCCGGGGACGGTGACGAAGGTGCAGTAGTGGCACTTGTCGCGGCAGAGCCGGGTGAGCGGGATGAAGACGCTCTTGGAGTAGGTGATGACCCCGGGGCGGCCGGCCGCTTCGAGGCCCGCGTCACGGACCCGGGCGGCGCCCGCACAGAGGTCGCGCAGGTCCTCGCCCCTGGCCTGGAGCAGCACGGTGGCCTCGGTCAGGTCGAGCGCGACACCGTCCCGGGCGCGGCGCAGGGCTCGGCGCATCGCGTTCGCGGTCGGGGGATTGCTTGCGTCCGTGGCGGTTCCGTCCATGGCGCGACCCTACGTCAGGGCTGCTACCGGGGGATGAGGAACCCTGAGGCCGTCTCAGGGTCGGCATACCCACGAAGGCCAACATGATCTGGCCCTGCGGGGCGATGACGGCGGTGCCGGAACGGCCTCTAATGGAGGTGCAGAGCCAAGCACACGTGTTCGCAGAGGAGTTGAGGACGCCATGACCAATGAGACGGCGACGGGGGACGACCGGGACGGCGGTGTGCCGTACCGCTCACGACGGCGCGTGCTGGTGCGCGCCGGGGTGCCGGTGGCGGTGGCCGCGGTGATCGCCGCGGGGGTCGGGCTGGTGCCCGCGCTGGCCGCCGACTCCCCGCCCGACCTGCCGACGCTGACGGCGGAGCAGGTGGTGGCCAAGGCGCTCGGATCCGAGACCCAGGCCCTGTCCGGGACGATCTCGGTCTCCACCGACCTCGGCCTGCCCAGCCAACTGCTGGGCGCGGCCGGCGGGATCGGTGCGGCGGCAGGCGGGCACGGCGGCGACGGCGCGACCGCCTCGGCAGACCCGCAGGCCAAGCTGCTCGGCCTGCTCGGCGGCGACCGGACGCTGCGGATCGCGGCGGACGGCCCGGACCGCCAGCGGGTCGACCTGATGGAGAACATGGCCGGCTACACCGTGGTCCGCAACGGCGACCAGGCCTGGGCCTGGGACAGCTCGACCAACAGCGCGGTGCACCTGACCGGCCAGGCGGGCGACCGGCACCCCAAGGCCCCGCTGTCCGAGCTGCCGACCACCCCGCAGGACGCCGCCCGGCAGTTCCTGACCGCGAGCGCCGGGACCACCTCGGTGACCGTGGCCGGGACGGCCAACGTGGCCGGGCAGAAGGCCTACCAGCTGAGCGTGAAGCCGACCCAGGCCGGCTCGACCGTCGCCGAGGTCCGGATCTCGGTCGCCGCCGACAACGGGGTGCCGCTCGGGGTGGCCGTGAAGTCCGTCGACGGCAGCACCGTGCTGGACATCCACTTCACCGACGTGTCGTTCGCCAAGCCGGCCGCCAAGACCTTCGACTTCGCCGTGCCCAAGGGCGCCAAGGTGACCGAGAAGAAGGCCGACCACCCGGCCGGGGCCGCCGGGGCGACGGCGGACGCCGCCAAGGGCCACGAGGGCGTGAACGTGATCGGCGAGGGCTGGACGGCCGTCCTGGCCGCCCAGGCGCCCGGCGGCCCGGTCCAGGCACCGAAGGACGCCGGCAAGGACGCCGGCAAGCACGGCGGCCGCGGGTCGCTGAACCCGCAGGCGCTGGTCAAGTCGCTCGGCAAGCCGGTGGACGGCGGCACCCTGGTCAGCACCAAGGTGCTCAACGTCCTGGTCACCGACGACGGACGGGTGTTCGCCGGCGCGGTGACCCTGCCGGTCCTCCAGCACGCCGCCGGGGTGAACTGACGGATGACCGGGACTCCCGTAACGGGGGACGTTACGGAGTCGGCCGGGGGGCCGGGCGCCGAGTCGCGCCCGGCCCCCGGTTCCTCCGCCTCTCCCGGCGCCTCCGCTTCGCCCGCTTCACTCGCTTCACCTCCCTCACCCGCGTTCGCGGCCTCCGCGGCCTCCTCGACGGCCTCGACGGCCTCGGCCGAGGACGTGATCAGGACCCGCGGCCTGACCAAGCGCTTCCGGGGCGGCCAGCTCGCCGTGGACGGCCTGGACCTGGCCGTACCGCGCGGCTCCGTCTTCGGCTTCCTGGGCCCCAACGGCTCCGGCAAGACCACCACCATCCGGATGCTGATGGGCCTGATCGCCCCCACCTCGGGCGTGGCCACCGTCCTCGGCGAGTCGATGCCGCAGTCCGTCTCCTCCGTGCTGCCCCGGGTGGGCGCGCTGATCGAGGGCCCGGCGCTGTACGGCTTCCTCTCCGGGAAGGACAACCTGGTCCGGTTCGACGCGGCCGACCCGACCGCCGACCCGCGCACCCGGCGGCAGCGGGTCGACACCGCGCTGGAGCGGGTCGGCCTGGGCGCGGCGGCCGGCAAGAAGGCCCGCGCCTACTCGCTCGGCATGAAGCAGCGCCTGGGCCTCGCCGCCGCCCTGCTCCAGCCGCGCGAGCTGCTGGTGCTGGACGAGCCGACCAACGGGCTGGACCCGCAGGGCATGCGGGAGATCCGGGCCCTGGTCCGGGAGGTCGCGGCGGAGGGCACCACGGTGTTCCTCTCCTCGCACCTGCTGGACGAGATCGAGCAGGTCTGCACCCACGCGGCGGTGATGTCCCGGGGCCGGCTGGTGGTGCAGGGCACCGTCGCCGAGTTGGCCGCGCGGGCGCAGGGCCGACTGGTGGTCCGCACCCCGGACGTGGCGCAGGCCGCCGAGGTGCTGGCGGCCCACCAGGTCACCGGCCTGGTGCCGGGCGAGGGCCGGTTGGACGGCGAGTTGGGCGGCGGGGACGACGCGGCGCTGCCCAAGCTGTGCGCGGCGCTGGTCGAGGCCGGGGTACGGGTGCACGGCTTCGGGCTGGAGCGGGGCACGTTGGAGGACGCCTTCGTGGCGCTGACCGGGGAGGGCTTCGATGTCGCGGGCTGAGACGGCGGCGACCGCCGGGCGGACCGGGGCCGCGCTGCCCCTGGGCAGGCGGCCGCAGACGGCGGCCGGGTTTCTGGCGCTGTTCCGCAACGAGCTGCACCTGACCTTCCGCCGGATGCGCACCAAGGTGCTGCTGGGGATCCTGGCGGTGCTGCCGGTCATGATCGGGGTGGTGGTCAAGCTCAACACGGACGGCCCGCGCGGGGGCGGCGGCCCGAGCTTCATCGCGCAGACCACCCAGAACGGGCTGTTCCTGGTGTTCACCGCGCTGGCGGTCGCGCTGCCGGTCTTCCTGCCGATGACGGTCGGTGTGGTCGCCGGGGACTCGGTGGCCGGCGAGGCCGCCACCGGGACGCTGCGCTACCTGCTGGTCGCGCCGGCCGGGCGGACCCGGCTGCTGGCCGCCAAGTTCACCGCCGGGCTGGTGTTCTGCCTGGCCGCCACGGCGGCGGTCGCGGTGGCGGCGCTGGCCACCGGCGCCGCGCTGTTCCCGCTCGGCGAGGTGACGCTGATCTCCGGTGACACCATCGGCTTCGCCGACGCCCTGCTGCGGGCGGTGCTGGTGGCGGGTGTGGTCGCGGCCTCGCTGGCCGGGCTGGTCGCGATCGGCCTGTTCGTCTCCACGCTCACCGGCAGCGGCATCGCGGCGATGGCCGCCACCGTCGGGCTGGTGATCACCGTGCAGATCCTGGACGCGTTCCCACAACTGGACGCGATCCGGCCGTTCCTGTTCACCCACTACTGGCTCAGCTTCTCGGACCTGCTGCGCGAGCCGATGTACTGGGACGGCGTGCTGAAGGACCTCGGTCTGCAGGCCGCCTACGTGGCCGTGTTCGGGGCGGCCGCCTGGTCGCGGTTCACCAGCCGGGACATCAGCGCGTGACGGTCGCCCCGGCGGCCTCGGCGGCCTGAGCCGCGTCGGCCGCGTCGGCCTTCGCGGACGCGTCGGGCGCCTTCGCCGCCTTCGCCGGTACGGGCCGCGGCACCGCCGCGGCCCGCGCCGCGCGGTCGGCCCGCACCTGGCGCAGCGCGTCCCAGGTGAGCACCGCGAGCGCGGCCCAGACCAGGGCGAAGCCGGCCCAGCGGGCGGGCGGCATCGACTCGTGGAACACCGTGACGCCGATCAGGAACTGGAACACCGGCGCCAGGTACTGCAGCAGCCCGAGCACGGTCAGCGGCACCCGTACGGCCGCCGCGCCGAAGAACAGCAGCGGGATCGCGGTGATCACCCCGCTGAGCAGCAGCAGCCCGGAGTGCCCCCAGCCGTACGAGCCGGCCACCGTGTGGCCGAAGGTGCCGCGGCCGGAGACCTCCAGGTAGACGAGGTAGCCGACGGCGAACGGGAACATGAAGGCGCTCTCCGCCGCCAGGCTCTCCACCCCGCTCAGCCCGACCTTCTTCTTCAGCAGGCCGTAGGTGGCGAAGGAGAACGCCAGGGTGAGCGCGATCCACGGCAGCCGCCCGTACGCGACGCTCAGCACCGCGACGGCGAGCGCGCCGATGCCCACCGCCGACCACTGCGCGACGCGCAGCCGCTCCTTGAGCACCAGGACGCCGAAGGCGATGGTGACCAGGGGGTTGATGAAGTAGCCGAGGCTGGTCTCGACCACGTGCCCGGCGTTGACGCCCCAGATGTAGACGCCCCAGTTGACCGAGATCACCGCGGCCGCGCCGGCCAGCATGGCGAGCCGGCGGGGCTGGCGCAGCAGCGGGCGTATCCAGCCCCAGTGCCGCTGGACGACCAGCAGCAGGACCACCGCGACCAGGGACCAGACCATCCGGTTGGCCAGGATGTCGTCGGCGGCGCCCGGCTCCAGCAGCGGCCAGAAGAGCGGGAAGAGCCCCCAGATCCCGTACGCCGCGACGCCGTACCAGAGGCCCCGGCCGCTGTCCTGCTGGTCTGTCTGTGGCATGGACGAGTGCCCTTCCGCGCGCGTGTGGTCGAGGCGACCGTAGCGGGCGGAAGGGCGAACTGTCATCTCCGTTTTCGTATTTTGGTCATGACATTGCTTGAATGCCGGACGTTCTCGGCGTTCGAGCAGGTCAGGCACCCGCCCGGGCGGGCGTCCGGCAGGTCAGGCGCCCGGTCGGGCGGGCGCCCGACAGATCACGCACCCGCCCGGGCGGGCGACCGGCGGGTCAGGCGCCCAGCGCCGCGCGGACGGACTCGGCGAGCGGGACGGTCGGGCGGCCGATCAGCCGGGCCAGGTCGCCGGGGGTGCCGGCCAGCTCGCCGCGCGCGATGCCCGCGTCCACGTCGACCAGGACCTCGGCGAAGCCCTCCGGCAGGCCCGCGCCGACCAGGACGGCCAGGTGCTCGGCCGGGGCGACGTCCCGGTGCTCCACCGGCTTGCCGGAGGCCTTCGCCAGCTCGGCGGCCAGCTCCGGCAGGCTCCAGGCGGCGTCGCCGCTCAGCTCGTACACCGTGTTCTCGTGGCCCTGGTCGGCGCCGGTCAGGACGGCGACCGCCGCGTCGGCGTAGTCCCGGCGCGGGGCGGTGGCGATCCGGCCCAGCCCGGCGCTGCCGACCACCACGCCGCGCTCCGCCGTGCCGGCCGCGTCGCCCAGGTAGTTCTCGGTGTACCAGCCGTTGCGCAGGAACGCGTAGGGCAGCCCCGAGGCGAGGATCAGCTCCTCGGTCGCCTTGTGCTCGTCGGCCAGCCGGAAGGTGGCCGCGCCGGGCGCGCTGGTGTAGGCGAGCAGTGCGACGCCGGCCGCGCCGGCGGCCTCGACGACGGCCCGGTGCTGCGGGATCCGGCGGCCGACCTCGCTGCCCGAGATCAGCAGCACCCGGTCACCGGCGGCGAACGCGCCGGCCAGGGTCTCCGGCTTGTCGTAGTCGACCACGCGGACGTCCACGCCCTGCGCGGCCAGGTCGGCGGCCTTCTCGGCGGAGCGGACGGCGACCGCCACCTCGCTCGCGGGGACTGCGGCCAGCAGGCTCTCGACGACGAGACGGCCGAGCTGGCCGGTGGCACCGGTGACGACGTACATGGGGATGCTCCTCAGGGGTTCCGCTTGATCGCGTTGGGGTTCCGACCTCTGCACTCACCCTAGGGGTGGCACTAACCTTTCGAAAGTACGCACTTAAAAGTAGGGTACTGACATGAAGGTAAGCGAGCAGTCGAGGGAGCTCCCCGCGCTGTCCCCACTCCCCCAGCTCCCCCCGCCCAACGTCTTCGACCGGATGTGCCCGTCCCGGGGCGTGCTGGAGCACGTCACCAGCCGCTGGGGCGTCCTCGTCCTCGGCGCGCTGCGCGAGCGCGGCTACCGGTTCAGCGAGCTGCGCCGCCAGGTCTCCGGTGTCAGCGAGAAGATGCTCGCCCAGACCCTCCAGACGCTGGAGCGGGACGGCTTCGTGCTGCGCGAGGCGCATCCGGTGATCCCGCCGCGCGTCGACTACAGCCTCACGCCGCTCGGGCGCGAGGCGGCGGAGCTGGTCGCGGCGCTGGCGCACTGGTCGGAGCGGCGGGTGCCCGCCGTGCTCGACGCGCGCGAGGAGTACGACGGGCGGGCTACCGCCGGCCGATGAGGGCGTCGAGCCCGTCCAGGACCCGGGCCAGGCCGAAGGCGTAGGCGTGGTCCGGGCTGTACGCGCCGCCGTGCGCCTCACCGGCGGCGGCGCCGACCCGGGCGGCCACCGGGTAGCGCTCGGGGTCGAAGACCCGGGCGAGCAGGTCGGCGTTGGCGGCCCACCACTGCCCGTCGGTCATCGCGCTGTCCTGCCGGGCGGCGCGCTCGTCGGCGGCCATCCGGGCGCAGGTCTGGACGAAGCCGAGCAGGTGGGTCAGCGCCGCGTCGAGCTCGACGTCGGGCAGGCCGGTGCCCTCGAAGGCGCGCAGCTCGTACTCGTACTTGGCCATCAGGCCGGGCCCGAGCGGCGGGCGGCTGGTGGAGACGGCGGCGATCCAGGGGTGGGCGCGGTGCAGCGCCCGGTTGTCGTCCGCGACGGCGGTGACCCGGGCGCGCCAGCCGTCGCCGGCCGGGGTGCTGCGGGGCATCGTCGCGTAGACGGTGTCCAGCATCAGGTCGAGCAGTTCGGCCTTGCCGGGCACGTAGGTGTACAGCGCCATCGGGGAGAGCCCGAGCTCCTGGGCGACCCGGCGCATGGTGACCGCGTCCACGCCCTCGGCGTCGGCGAGGGCGAGGGCCACGCCGGCGATCTCGCCGGTCGAACGCGCCTGCCGGGGCCCGCGCCGGCCGGGCTTCTCCTCGGCGGTGAGCCCCCAGAGCAGGGCGAGGGTGCGCGCCGGGTCTCCTGCGCTGCTGCGGTCGGTGGCCATGCGGGCCATCGTTTCACGCATCGGCGGGGCTCCCGCGCGGCTCGGGCCCGCTACCGTCTCCCCATGACCAGCCCTGAGCCGCTCCCCGGTACGGACACCGCGCAGACCCTCCGGTCCCGGGTGACCTGCCGCCGCTGCCACCGGCCGCTGCACGACCCGGAGTCGCGGATGCTGCGGCTGGGGCCGGAGTGCCGGGACCCGGCGGAGCGGGTCGCCCGGTTCGACGTCGACCAGGAGCCGCTGCCGGGCATCGGGTAGCGGCGCCCGGCCGGGCCGGTTCGAGCCGGCTCGGCGCGGTCCGCCCGGCGGCCGGTGGTCAGCCCCGGCCCAGGATGCGGCTGAGGAAGCCCGGGCGCTGCGGTGCGGGCGCCGGTTCGGCTCCCGGCTCGGCTCCCGGTTCGGCTCCCGGCTCGGCTCCCGCGGCCGGCTCGGCGGCGGGATCGGCCTCGGCGGCGGGATCGGTGGTGGCCGCCGCCCCGGGTTCGGGTGCGCGGTCCGGGGCGTCGGCGGCGGTCTCGGCCTCGATGGCCGCCCGGGCGAGGTTGCGGTCGGCGAGCGGCGTCCAGGGTGCGGCGAGCACCAGGCGGCACACCGAGCGCAGGATCGTCACCACCCGCACCCGCCGGGCGTCGACGCAGTAGTACAGCCGCCGCCGGAGCTGCGCGGCGATGTCGGCGCGGGCCTCCGGGTGCGTCCAGCCGATCGCGACGAGGGCGAAGCCGGCCGCCTCGGCGACCCAGTCCTCCGGCCCGAGCAGCAGGTCGACCAGCACCCGCCTGCGGTCGGACTCCGGCCACGGCTGGTCGGTGCGGTGGTGCGCGACGGCGAGGCAGGCGAAGGACTGGACGGCGCGCACCCACAGTTCGGGCTGGTGGGCGAGCAGGGCCCGGCCGAGTTCGTCCTCGCGCGGCGCGGGCGGGTGGACCAGGATGCCGAGCAGGTCGTCCAGCGGGAGCCCGGAGAGGCGGACGGCCTCGTCGTAGGCGGCCGGGACGCTCGGCCAGACGATCCCGGCGACGGCGCGGACGAGTTCGGCGCTCTCCGGTGCGGGCGGGGCGACGGCGGGCTTCGGGTCGGTGCCGTCCCAGGTCCAGACCCGGGTGGCGGTCACGGCCAGCGGCCGCCGCAGGTCGGGCTCGTCGACGGACTGGTAGACGACGGTGCAGCGCGGCAGCGCGAGCCGGACGGCCAGTTGGGAGCTGGGCGGTTCGAGGGTGGAGACGTTGCAGTCGACCTCGGTGGCCCGGTCGGTGTCGGGCGCGGCGAGGACGTGGTGCAGCAGGTTGACGGTGGCCTCGGACGTGCCGGGGACCATGCCGAGCCAGGGCTCCCGGTGGCTGAGCCGGGCCAGGAGGTCCTGGGCGTACTCGTGGTCGGGGTGGGCGCGGTGGTGGTCGGCCAGGTCGAGCAGATGGGCCGGGTCGCCGTCGAGCGCGTGGCGCAGCCCGTACCGGGCCGGGGCCGCCTTGGGGTGGTCGGGTTCGCCGGCGAGCACCCGGTCGAGCCAGGGCAGGCCCTCGGCGGGGCGGCCGAGGGCGCCGTACAGTTCGGCGACGTCGACGGCGAGGTAGCTGCTGGAGTTGTCGCCGTCCGGCGCGACCCTCGACAGCTCGGCCTCCCAGACGGCGAGGGCCTGTTCCGGGCGGCCGTCGGAGCGCAGGGCGTTGCCGAGCATCACGGCGGGCAGGTAGCCGGGGGCCGAACGCTGGGCCCGTTCGGCGAGTTCGACGGCGTGGGCGGTGGCGCCGAGGCGGCGGGTCAGGCCGGAGACCATCGCCAGCAGCAGCGCGTGCTCGCCGTGGCGGGCCAGTACGGCCCGCACGAAGGTGTCGAAGGGCCGGACGGCTTCGGCCAGTTCGGCGGGGAGCGGGTCGGGCAGCGCGCCGGCCGCGCGGGCCACCGCCTGGGCGACGGCGTCCGGGTCGACCAGGCCGGGCAGGTCCTCGCGGGCCAGCCAGGCGGCGTGCGCCCAGGGGCGGGCCGGCTCGTACTGGACGGCGGTGGCGAGCAGGCCGACGGCGGCGTCCCAGTCCCCGGCGGCGGCCTCCACGTGGGCCCGGCAGGCGACCGTGCCGAGGTACACCTCGCCGTCCAGCGGGAACAGGTCGCGCGCGGCCGCAGGGCCTCCGGCGGCGGCGCACAACTCGGCCAGTGCCTCGTGCAGTTCGGGCAGCTGGGGGTCGGCGAGGATCGCGTCGGAGAGGTGGTCGGCGGCGTGCGCGAGCTCGCCGGAGTCGATCGCCAGCCGGGCGACCGCGATCTCCCCCTCGGCGGCCAGCCGCTCGTCGTCCCCGTCGTCGGTGTGACCGCCCATGTCCTGCCCCCCGGTTGCGTCGTCCCGCTCCGAGGAGGCTATCCGGTACGGGTGGTCGACGAGGGGTCGCCCGGCGGCGGGATCCGTCCAACTACTGGATCGGATACGACTCTTACGGGTGGTTTAGACCTTCAAGGGGTTCAGCTGCCGACGGCGGCTCCACCACGATGGCCGAGGCGCTTCGCAACCGAAGCGCCTCCCCGGGCGGCCGTCCGCGTGCCCGCCCTCCGTATCGATCGAGGACAACGATGAAGCTCTCACGCACCCTGTCGCTGGCGGCCTCCGCCGCCGTCCTGAGCACCCTCGCCGTCGCCGGCCAGACCGCCCCGGCCTCCGCCGCGGGCTCGTTCGTGGTCAGCGAGTCCCAGTTCAACCAGATGTTCCCGAGCCGGAACTCCTTCTACACCTACCAGGGCCTGGTCAACGCCCTCAGTGCCTACCCCAAGTTCACCACCACCGGCGACGACGCCACCCGCAAGCGCGAGGCCGCGGCCTTCCTCGCCAACGTCAGCCACGAGACCGGCGGCCTGAAGTACGTCGTCGAGCAGAACACCGCCAACTACTCGCACTACTGCGACACCTCGCAGTCGTACGGCTGTCCGGCCGGGCAGTCCGCGTACTACGGGCGCGGCCCGCTCCAGCTCAGCTGGAACTTCAACTACAAGGCCGCCGGCGACGCCCTGGGCATCGACCTGCTGCACGACCCCTACAAGGTCGAGAAGGACCCGACCGTCTCCTGGAAGACCTCGCTCTGGTTCTGGGACACCCAGAGCGGCGCGGGGAAGATGACCCCGCACGACGCGATCGTCAACAACAAGGGCTTCGGCGAGACCATCCGCAGCATCAACGGCGCCCTGGAGTGCGACGGCAAGAACCCTGACGAGCGCAACGACCGCATCAACCTCTTCAAGAAGTTCGTCGGCGTGCTGGGCACCAACGTCGGCGGCGGCAACATCTCCTGCTGAACCCCGGGTCGAGACGCGGAGTGGGGGGTGGGGCGGGGGGCCGGGCCCCCCCCCCCCCGCCCCCCACCCCCCCCCCCCCCCCCCCCCCCCCCCGGGCCCCCC
>NZ_JBHTRF010000113.1:12889-20874 GCF_042796115.1 Kitasatospora sp. NPDC056446
CCCCAATTCGTTTTTTTTTGCTGGTTGGTGGGTTGTTTTTTTTTATTCCGCCCGCGGGCGGGGGGGGGGGGGCCCGGGGGGGGGCCCCCCCCCCCCACTCCCGCCGCTCCCACTACCCCCGCCGCTCCCTCCACCCGCCCGGGGCCACCGGCCCGCCGTCACCGTCGGCGGGCAGCGGGGACGGTGCACCGGGCCGGTCCGGCGCCGTGCGCGGGAAGTCGGGCCCGCCGACTTCCCGCTCCCGCCCCTCCCGCCACCCGCGCTGCTGCCGCCCCTCGCCCCGGCCGCCGGCCAGGGCCGTGGCGGCCAGGCCGGCCGCGGTGAGGGCCGCAAGGAGGCACCAGGGCAGGGCGAAGCCGCGGGTGGCGTCGCGCAGGAGGCCGAGGGCCGGCGGGGCGAGGACGACGGCGACCTGGTTGGCGGCCATCGCGAGGCCGAGCACGGAGCCGGTGCGGCCGGGCGGGGCGGACTCGGTGACATGGGCGACCCACGGTCCGTACCAGCCGAAGCCGAAGAAGCCGAGCAGGACGAAGAGCGGGCAGGCGGTCACCGGGTGGGCCCCGAGCGGGGTCGCGAGGGCGAGCGTTCCGGCGGTGACGGCGGCCATGCAGGTGAGGACGGTGGTGTGCCGGCCGGACCGGGCCCGGTCGCTCCACGCCGCGAGGCCGATCCGGCCGGCGATGCCCGCGCACTGGGCGGCCATCAGGACCAGGGCCGCGCTCCCCGCGCCCAGCCCGGCGCTGTCGTGCAGGTGCAGGACGGTGAGGACGAGGATCCCGCTCTGCGCCGTGGCCAGGCTGGCCCCGGAGAGCACGATCCGCACCATCACCGGTTCGCGGAGCATCCGCAGCCGGGACCCCGCCGGGGGCGGGGCCGTCGGGGCGGCGGGCCGCCCGGGCTGCGCCGGCTGCACGGGCAGTGCGGGCCGCACCGGCTGTGCGGAGAGCGCGGGCGGTCGCCGGTAGGCCGCCAGGAAGACGACCGCCCCCGCGAACGCCACCAGCGCTCCCGAGACCAGCGTCGCCCGCCAGCCGAACGTCGCGGCGAGCACGGGCTGCACGGCCGCCGCCAGCGCTCCGCCGAGCGGCAGTCCCGCCTGCCGGATGCCCATCGCGAGGCCGCGCTGCGAAGCGTCGAACCACCCCGCCACCGACTTGCTCCCGCCGGGCTGGGCACTGCTGTACCCCGCGCCGACGACCAGCAGCGCGAGCAGCAGGGTGCCGTACCCGGGCGCCATCGCGCCCAGCGCCAGCCCGGCCGCGACCACACAGGCCCCCGCGCCGACGATCCACCGTTCGTCGTAGCGGTCGAGCAGTCTGCCGACCACCAGCAGGCCGACGAGCGGCACGAGTTGGGCGGCCGAGAGGAGGAGGCCGAGCTGCCCGGTGGAGAGCGAGAGGCCGCTCCGCAGGGCCGGCCCGAGTGAGCCGATCCCCTGGACGAAGAAGCAGGTGGCGGCCTGGGCGAAGGTGGCGACGCCGAGGACGGCCCAGCGGTAGCGCGGGCGGTCGGCGATGGCACTGCGCATGGCGAACTCCCTGGCTCGGACGCGTTGTCGGCTCCCGCACAGCCTGCTGTCATGCCCTTGGGCAGCTCAACCCTTACGCCGACGCCGTCCACCCGGCCGGACGGCCCGCACCTGAATATTTCAGTACGAGAAATATTCAGGTGCCCGAGTGCGTTGGCACCGGAACCGGCACGGAAGGTCCGCGCCCGGCTGGAAGGAGAGCGGCACCGTGCGTGTGGAGGTCTGGAGCGACATCAACTGCCCCTGGTGCTACGTCGGCAAGGCGCGCTTCGAACGCGCCCTGGAGGCGTTCCCCCACCGCGAGGAGATCGAGGTCGTGCACCGCTCCTTCGAACTGGACCCGCACGCGCCGCACGAGGCCCGGCCGGTCGTGCCGCTGCTCGCCGCCAAGTACGGGATGAGCCTGGAGCAGGCCGAGGCAGCGGAGGCCCGGATCGCCGAGAACGCGCGCGGGGAGGGGCTGCCGTACCTGGCCGAGGGGCGCGACGCGGCGAACTCCTTCGACATGCACCGCCTGCTGCACTTCGCGAAGGAGCACGGCCGACAGGCCGAGCTGCTGGACGCCCTGTACCGGGCGAACTTCGCCGAGGAGCGCTCGGCCTTCGACGCGGCCCGCCTGGTGGAGCTGGCGGTCGAGGCCGGGCTGGACGGCGGGGCCGCGGCGGCCGTGCTGGCCGACCCGGAGGCGTACGCGGAGGCGGTCCGCGAGGACGAGGCGACGGCGAGCGCGATGGGGGCGACGGGCGTGCCGTTCTTCGTCCTGGACCGGCGGCTCGGCGTCTCGGGCGCCCAGCCTGCGGAAACGTTCACCCGGGCCCTGGAGCAGGCCTGGGACAGCCGGGTCACACTGCCGCTGACGCCCCTCGCACCGCAGGCCTGACCGGCCGCCGGAGCAGGAAGCCGGCGCAGGAAGTCGGGTCGGCCGACTTCCCGCGCACGGGGTCGGGTGATCAGGAGCCGGAGGCGTCTGGGGCGTCTGGGCCACCGAGGGACACCAGGAACTCCGGCCGCAGCCGCCAGGGGCTGCCGTCCTCGGTCTCCACGTAGTAGACCGGCCCGACGTGCCCGCCGTCACGGTCGTCGGCCTCGATGCCGCACCCCAGGACCACGCCCCGGGTGCCGAGGAGTCCCGCTCCCAGGTGCCCGAGTTCGGGGCGGGGCGGATCCGGTGTGGTCAGCGCCACCCGCTCACCGCGGGCGAACTCGGCTTCCTCGGGCCAGGCGTGCGTCATACGGGGCAGGCTACGGGCAGGCCTCAGTCGTAGAAGAACTGGCGCAGGTCATCGGCGGATCCCGGCCCGCAGAGGAAGGTCTCGGCCCGGACGAGCGCACCGGCCGGCGGCGGGCCGTCGACGGGGAGTCGCCGCAGCCAGGCCTCGCCCTGCTCGCCGACCGCGTGGATGGCGGAGAGCAGTTCGGCCATGCCGGCCGGCCGGGGCGGGGTCACACCGTCGACGGGCACGAGCTCCCAGCCGCCGGCCCGGGCGGCGAGGCGGATCGTTCCCGCCCAGGCGGCCAGCCGGCCGAGCCGGGTGTGCCAGGGGATCTCGGTGGACGGGTCCAGGTACGCCGGGGCCGCGGCGGCGATCTCGTCCATCGCCCGGCGTTCGGCGGGTGTGCGGGTCCAGCGGCCCTCCTGGGCGTCCTCGATGGCGGCGTCCCACCACTCCCAGGCGCCCTGCAGACAGTCCTCGAACGGATCCATGCGGGCCAGGCTAGTACGGCCCGCGCCACGCCTGCCCCCGACGCCGCACCGTCTCCAAGATCACTCCCAACTGCCCACCACCGCTGCCGAGTTGTTTCCTCCTCACGCAAACTGCTTCACGCGGCACGGCACACCGGCCAGGGTCGGTCGACAGAAGGTTCATTCATTGCGAAGAAGGGCTGACCCCTTGTTCAACCGACGAAATGGATCCGTGCTCGCCGTGGCGGCGATCACGACGGCACTCGGTCTCGTGCCGGTCGGCACCGCCCAGGCGGCGCCCCAGGCGGCCTGCCAGTGGACGAAGACGGCGTGGGAACTGCCGGCCGGCACGAACGACGGCTTCATGTACGGGACCGACGGCGCCCGGTACGGAGTCGGCCTCACCGGGACGATGTCCACCAGCTTCCCCTACGGCATCAAGAACGGACTCGGGACGCTGTGGGACAACGGGAAGGTCGTGCTGCGGCTCCCCGCGACCACCACCGTGTCGGACGTCAACTCGGCCGGCCTGATCGTGGGCACCGACAACGTCAACAACAACTTCACGGCCGTCAAGGTGAGTTCCACCGGGACGAAGACGGCGCTGCCGTCCAGTACGGCCTGGACCGGCTCATCGGCCAAGGTGATCAACAACGCCGGTGACATCGCCGGGACCGCCTCGGTCGGATCGAAGAGCGTCCTGGTGGTGTGGCCGGCGAGCGCCCCGGGAACGTACCGCGAACTGCCCCTGCCCGTGACCACCTACCTCACCGTCACCGACATCGACGAGCAGGGCCGGACCGTCGGGTACACCGACGCGGGCGGCTTCGTCACGGACCTCAACGGCCAGTGGCACCCGCTCGCCGCGCAGGGCACCAACGGCAAGGGCGAGCCGACGGCGATCCGGGACGGTCGCATCGTCGGCGGCATCACCAGCAGCACGGTCAACTCCGAGGCCGAGTGGAACGCCCAGGGAACTCTCGTGCGGACCATCGGCGGTGGCGCCCTCTCGGCGAACGCCATCGGCGGCAACGGAACCGTCGGCGGCCTCGCGTTCGTCGGGTCGACCATCCGGTCCGTCCTGTGGCGCAACGGCGTGCTCACGGACTCGCTTCCCACGGTCTCGCAGTACTTCCAGGTCAGCGCGATCAGC
The DNA here is from genome assembly GCF_042796115.1 of Kitasatospora sp. NPDC056446. NCBI lineage: Bacteria > Bacillati > Actinomycetota > Actinomycetes > Kitasatosporales > Streptomycetaceae > Kitasatospora > Kitasatospora sp. NPDC056446. Next base: position 17,255 of record NZ_JBHTRF010000113.1, read on the forward strand.
ACCGACGAGAAGACCCTCATCGGGAACGACGCCGGCTACCCCGCCAGCTACACCTGCTCCTGAGCTCCGCCACGATCGGAACGCCGCCCCGGGTCCTCACCCGGGGCGGCGTTCCGCTGTGCCCTGCCCTGCCCGGTTACCGGGGGCGGGGGTTCAGGCGGGTGGCGAGCCAGGGGGAGTTACGGCCGGCGGCCTCGCGGTAGGCGATGCGCTGGACGGCGAAGAGCAGCCGGTACAGATTGAGGGCCGCGTCGGAGTCGTCGGCGGCGAAGCCCAGGTCGTGGATGAAGCTTTCGAGCTCCGGCCAGTCGAAGTCGTCGGGCACGGGCGGCGCCACGGGGGCGATGGCGAGCGTGTTGAAGGCGGCGGCGACGGCGTAGTTCGCCGCCGCCAGGGCATTGGCGACGCCCGCGTCAGGCGCGGGGGCGGGGGTGGGGGCGTCGGCGGGGGCGTCGGCGGCGGGGTCAGGCATCGTGGGGCTCTTCTCCATCGGGCCTTGCAAGCTTGAGCGTGGTGATGACGCCCAGAGCGACGGTGGCGAACGCGAGGGCGAGGAGGGCGAGGAAAGCGGCGGCGACCAGGAACCTCACAGGCGCTCACGGTCGGCGTCGAAGAGGAGGGTGAGGAGGTTCATCAACGTCGAGGCCGGGGCCGTGTTGAAGCTGACCAGGACGAGGCCGTCGAGGGTCTTGTCCGTGGTCGCTGACGGGAAGATCAGGCCGAACGCGCGACCGCGCTCCTGGAGTTCGGCGAGGAGGCTGCGGACCTGGTCCTCGGTGTAGGCCCGGATGCGGGGGTCGGTGGGCTGCATGGGGTAGCGGCGGTTCACGCGACGGCCTCCAGCTCGAACCAGACGACCTTGCCCTGCTTGCGGGGGTCGGCTCCGAAACGGTGGGTGAGGGCACGGACGAGGAAGAGGCCCCGGCCGGAGAGGGAGAGCAGGTCGGCGGGCGCGTGGGGCTCACCGGGGAGGACGGGGCTGTCGTCACAGACCGAGACGCGCAGGCATCGCGGGGAGAGGACGAGGGTGACCAGCGGAGCCGGACTCCCGGCGTGACGCCAGGCATTGACGAAGAGTTCGTGAAGCGCGAGCTCCGCGTCGGAGATGAGCGAGGGCGGCCACCCGGCGGACGCGAGGAGGTCGGAGAGCTCGGTCCGAGCGACGGACCAGTCGGGAGGGTTGCAGGCACGCATGAGAGACCCCAGAGGGAGAGGAGGGGAATCGACGAAGCAGACACTCCGCCATGTGATCGGTGCAACACTGACGGTAGGGGACGGGATGCCATCTCTGCAATCGAACTAGCAATGATGCAACCTCAGCGGTGGCGAGCCGCTCTCCCCATGCGAAACACTGCACCGACAAGAAGGGACCACCAGTGGCATACAAGGGGCCCATCAGCCAGCGGCAACGACGCTTCGGCGAGGAGCTGCAACGCCTTCGCACGACAGCGGGGTTGTCCGCACCGGAAGCCGGCGCGCTCGTGGGGATGAAGGGTCCAGCGGTGAGCCACACCGAGGCCGGCCGGATCACCCTCAACTCCGAGCGCCTTGAAGTCTGGCTCGACGCGTACGGCTGCACCGACATGGTCTTCCGCGCAAAGCTCGCCGAGATGGGACGGAGCAACGGAAAGGGCTGGTGGAGCGACTTCGCAGACCGCGTACCGACCTTGCTGCTCGATCTTGCCGAGGCCGACCACAGCGCAGCCGCGATGGACAACTTCGAGACCTTCTACGTCCCTGGCCTTCTCCAAGTGCCCGCCTACATCGAGGCGATCTACGAAGATGCCGACCAACACCGACAGTTGGACGTAGAAGCCGAGATCGAGTTCCGGCAACAACGGCAGCGTATTCTCACAGACTTGCCACGACGCGAGTTCCGCTTCGTCATCCATGAGACAGCGTTGCGAATGCGATTCCCCGGCGATGCAGTCATGAGGGAACAACTCCTGCACCTGCTGGAAGTCTCCGAGCTGCCGAACGTCAGCATTCAAGTCCTGCCGTTCACAGCCGCGAAGAAGCCGCCTTCCACCGGCACATTCGTGCTGTTCGACCCTGGGGCTCCGGAGCTATCGACCCTTGTCGTGGATCACCCAAGCCACACCGAGTATCTTGGCGACCAGCAGTCGATCGAGACCTACCGAAAGACCTTCAACCAGCTGAGTGAGCTGGCTTTGCCGCCTGTCGACCAATCCTTGACAACGCTTTCCTCACGCGACTCGTCGGGACTCATTCGACATCTTCTCTACCTGTTGCAAGCTTGAAAGGCGTCCGATGTCCGAACTCCTTTGGCAAAAGTCATCGTTCAGTGGATCGAACGAGGGCGGCAACTGCGTTGAACTCGCAGCCGGAGCCGATGACCTTCGCCATCTCCGCGAGTCGGACGACCCCACCCTCATCGTCACCACCTCGACCGCCGAGCTCCGCGCCTTCCTCCTCGGCGCCAAGGCCGGCGAGTTCGACCACCTCACCTGACCCACCCCACCACTCCCCCGCCCGCTCGTCGGAACCCGACGAGCGGGCGGACCTCCTTCTCGGCCCAGTTCCCCTCTGAGGCAGCCCAGTTCGCTGCCCCCAGGGGGTGGGGCCCGGGCGGACCCGGCGCGGCCGGTAGCGGCGGTAGCGGGGGTGCCGGAGCGGGTGGCGGCGGCGGCCAGGGCGGCCAGGCCGGGTCCTTCGTCACCTGCACGCTGGACCTCGCGAGCCTGCCCGTTCTCCGCCCCGTCACCGCCCTGCTGGTCGCCGTCGGCGAACCGCACGCGGGGACCACCGGGGGGCCGGGGGGCGGGCGCGGCACGGGCGGCGCCGGGAACAACGACGCCGGCACGAACGGCAGCAACGGTACGAGCGGCCAGCAGAGTCTCGACATCCTGCCCCGGAACAACACCGACATCCTGCTGGAAGACATCTCCGCCGGGCTGCCCGCACTCGTGGAGGCGCCCGCGGGCGGCGGCGGGCACTCGGGCAGCTACGGTGACGGCGGCTCGGGCGGCGACGGCGCGGGGGCCACCTTCGAATCCATCGGTGACGGCGGGCCCGGAGGCGGCCTCGGCCACGGAGGCTCCGGGGCACCGGCTTCTCCCGGCCAGTACAACCAGCCCAGTTGCGGTCTTTACGGCGGAGGGCAGACCACCTTCGGGGCGGCCGGCGCCAACGGCGGCGAAGCGGAGAACGGAGGAGCCGGCGCCGACGGGGACGCTGCCCGTTCCGGCTACCCCGGCCAGCCCGGTGGCTCCGGGGGGTCACCCGGTCTGTTCGGATCGGCCGGTGACGGCGGGGCTGCCACCGCGTCCGGTGGCTACGCCTTCGGTGCCGGAGGCCGGGGCGGCTCGGGCGGGTTCGGTGGCAGAGGCGGCAACGGCGGCGAGGGCGGCACGCCCAGGATCAACGGCGGCACCCCGCAGAGCGGCAGCCCCGGCGTGGTCGGCGAGAACGGCACGGACGGGACCGCGGGCGCGGCCGGCGCCGTGCTCATCCAGTGGTGACGGCGCAACCCGCCTGACATTTCCGACGCCCTCAGAACCGGGCCCGGAAATGCGAAAAACCCCTGATCCATGATGGATCAGGGGTTTTTCTGAATGATTGTTCGGCGGCGTCCTACTCTCCCACAGGGTCCCCCCTGC
>NZ_JBHTRF010000114.1:0-20359 GCF_042796115.1 Kitasatospora sp. NPDC056446
CACGCCCTCCCGGTCGGTGGTGTGGTCGTCCCCGAAACGACGGTCACCCGTCGCGTCCGGCACGTACTTCACACAGACGACGATCCTCAAGCTCATGAGCGGTTCTCCTGTCACGGGTGCACGGGTGCACTGGATGCATGGCCTCAGGTCATGCCGAGGGTACTGAGTGCCAAGCCGGCCCGGACGCGACCCGCGCGCCACGAGCACCACCTGGACCGGCCTACCGTGTCGGCTCTCTTCGACTGGCGTCAGAGGCTCCACCCAGAGAATACGGCACTCAGTACCCCTCGTAAAGGAACTCAGTACCCTTCCAGGTGCCCGGGGGGCCGTGAACCCTCCGCGGAGGCCGCGCCGCCCAGGGCGACGGCGGCCTCCCCCGTGTACACCCGGAAGGTCAGCGACTCCTGGAGGTAGAGCCGGACCGTCTCGGCGTCGTGGGAGAGGTAGCCGACGGACGCGTCCTGGCCGAGGAAGAGCTCGAAGTCACCGCCCCGGGTGGAGAGCAGGAAGGCGCCCTCGATGGCCGGGGCCCAGATGATGTCGCCGTCCAGCAGCCGGGCGAGGTGGTTGTGGACGGGGTAGCCGTGGTCGCTGGTCTCGTTGACGGCGGTGAAGGCCTCGGCGCCGAGGAGCAGCGAGTACGGGCCGCCGACGCCGGCCAGGCGCAGGGCGGTGAGCGCGCGGCTGACCGCCTCGGGGTACTCCCGCACGTCCTCGGGGAGCCGGACCGGCGGGTTGGTGGAGGACGCCCGGATGCCGTCGATGGCGGCGGCGCGGTAGCCCTCGAAGACGGCGCGGTCCTCGGCGAGGGCGAGGGTGCGGGCGGCGTCCTTGACCGGCTGCCAGTCGGAGTCCCGGGAGCCGCGTTCGACGTCGTCCACGGCGTCCCGGCGGACGGTGAAGGGGACCCGCAGCTCGACCACCGGCTGGGCCGCCCGGGCCTGGGCCCCGACGCCGTCCAGCGGGGGTTCGATGCCGCTCAGGTGGCCGGTGCCGACGGCGGCGAGGGTGGCGTCCCCGGGGCCGTTCAGGTCGACCACCCGGCGGCCGGCGATGTGCAGCCTGAAGGTCTGACGGGCCTCCTCCTCGATCTCCTCCCATGCGGCGGCGGAGATCGGGGCGAGATCCCGGTGGAGGTTGTTCATGCGAGGGTCCTGTTCAGCGGGTCGGTCGGAGGCTGCCGATGCCGAGCGAGCCGTCGGCGGCCGGAACGGGGGCGGGTGCGGCGGCGGGGGCGGGTGCAGGTGCGGCGGCCGAGGCGGAGGCGGCGGAGGCAGAGGCAGAGGCGGCGGCGGGCGCCGGCGGCGGGGAGGCCAGGAGGCCGGCGGTCGGCACGAAGAAGAGCGAACCGGTGACGGCGGTGGAGAAGTCGAGCAGCCGGTCGGTGGTGCCGGGCGGGTTGCCGACGAACATGTTGCGCAGCATCTCCTCGGTCACCCCGGGGTCGCCGGCGTAGCCGATGAAGTAGGTGCCGAACTCGCCGCCGCCCGTGAAGGAGCCGAACGGCATGTTGAAGCGGACGATCTTCCGCTCCTCGCCGTCCGGGCCGGTGATCACGGTGAGCGCCACGTGCGAGTCCGCGGGTTTGACGTCGTCGGCCAGCTCGATGTCGGCGAGCTTGGTGCGGCCGACCGCGCCCTCCTGCTCCTCGACGCCGAGCGCGTTCCACGCGTCCAGGTCGTGCAGGTACTTCTGGACGACGACGTAGCTGCCGCCCGCGAAGTCCGGGTCCTCGGCGCCGATCAGCGCGGCGTGCTCGGCGGCCCGGCCCTCGGGGTTCTCGGTGCCGTCGACGAAGCCGAGCAGGTCCCGGTCGTCGAAGTACTTGAAGCCCTGGACGGAGTCGACCACGGTGGCCGCCCCGGCGAGCCGGTCGGTGAGCTGCCCGGCCAGCTCGAAGCAGAGGTCCATCCGTTCGGCCCGCAGGTGCAGCAGCAGGTCGCCGGGCGTGGCCGGGGCCCGGTGGCGGGTGCCGGCCACGTCCCGGAAGGGGTGCAGGGCGGCCGGCCGGGGGCCGTCGAACAGGCGGTCCCAGAGTGCGGAGCCGAGGCCGGTGACACAGGTGAGGCCGCCCTCGGGGGCCCGGAAGCCGACCGAGCGGCGCAGCCCGGCGAGGTCGGGCAGCAGGGCGCGGACGGCGTCCTCCCCGCCGGGCCGGACGGTGAGGACCAGGAAGACGGCCGCACCGGTCAGCGGGGAGAGCACGGCCTGCGGTTCGGACCGGCCGCTCCGGTCCCACGAGGATTCCGATGGCACGGGGTGCTGCATGGCGTGGTCCTCCTCAGGACGCGCGGGAGGCTTCCCACTCGGCGCGGTAGTCCGCGAAGATCTGCTTCAGGTGGTGCCCGATCTTCAGGTAGTCGAGGTCGTCGAGGTTGGCGAGCGAGACCCGGACCGACCACTCCGGCCCGTCGAAGCCGCCGCCGTTGAGCAGCACCACGCCGGTCTGCTCGGCGAGCCGGAAAAGCGGCTCGGTGGGCTCGTAGTTCTTCTCCAGGAAGGTCGCGAAGTCCTTGCCCGCGACCCGCTCCGCCTCGGCCAGCAGGTCCAGCTCGATGTAGTACCCGGCCCGCCCGGGGTCGTCCGAGATCTTCATCCCGGAGCCCTCCATCAGCAGGTCGAGCCGCTGCCGGACGATGGCCTGCACCCGCGCCTTGTACGCCTTGCCCTCCGGCAGCAGGGCGAACAGCGAGAAGAGCACCATCTGGACCTGCTGCGGCAGGCTGAGCCCGGCGGTGTGGTTGAGCGCGACCTGCCGGGAGTCGGCGACCAGCCGGTCGATGAAGCGGATCTTCCCGGGCTCCAGGCTGAGCGTGCCGTACCGCCCGGCGAGCCGCTCCTTCTCCTCCGCCGGGAGGCCCGCGATCAGCCCGTCGATGACGTTGTCCCGGTCGAGGCCGATCACGCCGAGGCGGTGGCCGGTGGCGCCGTAGTGCTTGGAGTACGAGTAGACGAGCAGGGTGTTGCGCGGCAGTTCGGCGGCGATGGTGCGGAAGCCGTCGACGAAGGTGCCGTAGACGTCGTCGGTGACGATGACCAGGTCCGGGTTGGCGGTGGCCACGATCTGCTTGATCTGCTCGGTGACCTGCCGCGAGAGCGCCAGCGAGGGCGGGTTGCTCGGGTTGACCAGGCAGAGCAGCTTGATGTCCGGGTCGGCCAGCTTGGCGACCTCCTCCTCCGGGTAGCGCCACTCCCGCACACCGGTCTCGACCAGCTTGTTGGCCTGGATCTCGACCACCTCGAACTTGTAGGCGTCCAGTTCGGGGATCTCGATGTACGGGGTGAACACCGGCACCATCAGGGCGATCTTGTCGCCCTTGTGCAGGATGCCGTTGCGCATCAGCGAGTCGAAGACGTAGCACATCGCGGCGGTGCCGCCCTCGGTCGCGAACAGTTCGGGCTGCTGCGGCGACGGCGGGCGCCGGTCCATCAGCTCGTCCTGGAGGTAGCCGCGGACGATCTGCTCGGCATGCACCAGCATCCGGTCGGGGACGGGGTAGTTGTCGCCGATGCTCGCGTCGGCGAGCTCGTGGAGGAAGGCGTCCCGGTCGAACCCGAAGCGGTCGACGGCGAGTTCGGCGCTGCGCCGGAGCAGGTCGATGCCGGGCAGCTCGGGGTGGCTGCGCACGAAGGCGTCGAAGCGGCCGGCGATGCCGTTCTGCTCCGGCATGCCGCCGAGGTCGTCGGCGGTCCAGACCCGGCGGCTCTCGGACAGCGCGAAGTGGCCGAGTGCGAGGAAGGCCTCGCGGGGGCCGGTGCAGACCCAGTTCGGGTTGCCGCGCCCGGCGTTGAGCATGTGGGCGGAGCTCTTGCCCTTCTGTCCGGGCCGGTCCCGCTGGTAGGCCTCGGCCAGGCGGATGAACTCGCCCTTCAGCTCGAAGGGGCTGAGCCGGGCCAGTCGGCGGATCTCCTCGCGACCGATCGTGGGCTTCGTCATGGCGTCCTCGAATCTCCTTGGGAAACGGCTTCTCGGCGGCTTCTCGGCGGCTTCTCAGCCGAGCAGGGCGACGATGACGGCGCCCCAGATGGTCAGCAGGACGTTGCCCGCCGCGTACGGGATCGTGTAGCCGAGGGTCGGGATCTGGCTGCGGGCGGCCTCGTTGATGGCGCCGATGGCCGCGGTGGTGGTCTGGGCGCCGGCCACCACGCCCATCAGGATCGGGGTGCGCATCCGGAACACCAGCCGGCCGACCAGCAGCCCGGCGACCAGCGGGAGCACGGTGGCCACCGCACCCCACACCAGCAGCCCCCAACCCGCCTGGGACAGACCGCTGGTGAAGCCCGGGCCGGCGTTGATGCCGACGATCGCCACGAAGGCGCAGAGCCCGAAGGTGTCCATGAACCACTGCGCGCCGGGCGGCACGTTCCCGAACGTCGGGTACCTGCCGCGGATCCAGCCGAACACCAGGCCCATGATCAGCGCGCCGCCGGAGGTGGAGAGGCTGATCGGCACGCCCCCCGCCGTCAGCGCGGGGATGCCGATGCAGCCGCCCAGGAAGATGCCCAGACCCACCCAGGTCATGTCGGTGGCGAAGCTGGTCGGCACCGGCTTGCCGAGCGCCCGGCAGGCCGGGTCGACCAGCCGCTTGGGCCCGGTGAGCACCAGGGTGTCGCCGCGCTCCAGCGGAGTGGAGAGCCGGTACGGGAACTCGGCGCCCGAGCGGTACACCTTGTCGATGAACACCCCGACCATGAACGGCTCCCGGCGCACTTCCGCGACGGTCCTGCCGAGCTGCGCCTTCTCGGACACCACCACGTGCAGGTGTTCGGTCTGGTAGCTCAGCAGCCCGGCGTCGTCGGTCTCCGGGCCGATCCGGGCGACCGGGTCGAACTCGACCAGGTCGTGCCGCAGGGCGCTGACCGCGAGCACGTCGCCGCGTTCGATGACGGTCTGCTGGGAGTGCGCCAGGATCTCCCCCTCGCGCCGGACCCGGGTGACGTAGATCCGCCGGCCCTGCTGCCGCTGCTGCGCCTCGACGTCCTCGATGGTGCGGCCGACGGTGCCGTTCACGGCGGTGAAGGCCCGCAGCACCACTTCGTAGTAGCCCTCGCCGAGGTCGGGGTCGGTCTCCGGCGCGTCCAGCTCGGCGGCCAGGTCGCGGCTCTCCTGGGCGAGGTCGCTGCGCAGCAGCCGGGGCGCGATGTTGGCGAGCAGGACGGCGCACAGGATGGTGCCGAGCGGGTAGGTGACGGCGTAGGCGATCGGGACGAGGTTCTGCTGCTCCTTGATCTGGTCGGCGCTCAGCCCGTGGATCTGGCCGATGGCGTCCTGGGCGACGCCGATGACGGCGGACTGGGTGAGCGCGCCGCCGAGCAGTCCGGCGCCGAGCCCGGGGCCGTAGCCGAGCAGCCCCGCGAAGCCGTAGCAGACGCCCAGCCCGGCCAGGCAGACCACCACGGCGACGCCGACCTGCGGCAGGCCGTCGCGTCGGAGGCCGCGGAAGAACTGCGGGCCGACCTTGTAGCCGAGGGCGAACAGGAACATGATGAAGAACACCGACTTGACCGTCCCGTTGATCGGGACGTCGGTGAGCCAGCCGGTGAACAGGCCCGCGACCAGGCAGCCGGTGACGGCGCCCAGGCCGATCGCCCGGTAGTGGATCCGGCCGACCAGGAAGCCGACCGCGATGGTCAGGAAGATCAGCAGTTCCGGGTACGGCTTGAAGACGTGGTCGGTGATCCAGCCCACGGGCCCGTTCCCCTCTCGCCGCACGGCGGCGTCGGCGTCTGGCGGTTCGGCGGTGCTTGACGGTTCGGTGCTTTCCGACGGTTCGGTGCTTTCCGACGGTTCGGAGTCGTCTGACGATGCGTCATGTCACGCTCCCAGCAGGCCGACCAGGATCGGTCCGGTGAGCGGGAGCAGGAAGTTGGAGATGGTGTAGGTGATCGTGTAGCCCAGCATCGGGATGCTGCTCTGCGCCACGTTGGTGATGGCGGTGATCGCCGGGGTGCTGCACTGCTGGCCCGCGATGGCGCCGACCAGGACCGGCGGATCGATCTTCAGCAGCTTCCGGCCGACGAACAGCGAGAGCACGGCCGGGACGGTCACCATGAGGATCCCGGCGGCCGGCAGCAGCACCGGGTGGTCCCGGAGCAGGGCGGCGGCGTCGGGGCCGGCCGCCAGGCCGGTGACCGCGATGAACACCGACAGCCCGAGGTCCTTGGCGGTCTGCGCGGCGACCGGCGGGTAGGCGCCGAAGGTGGGCCGCTGGGCGCGGAACCAGCCGAAGACCAGGCCGGAGATCAGGCAGCCGCCGCCGGCGCCGAGCGAGAGCGCGGCGCCCCCGGCGTGCACGGTGACCAGGCCGATCAGCACGCCGACGCAGATGCCGAGGCTGATGTAGATGTAGTCGATGGCGTCCTTTCGGATGCTGATGCCGGCCTTGGCGGCGAACCGCTCGACGGCCGAGCGGGCGCCGGTGACGGTCACCGTGTCACCGCGGTGCAGTTCGGTGTCGGAGACGGCGGGCAGGTGCTGGTCGACCCGCCGGACGTCGGTCAGGTAGATCCCGGAGGTCGCCGACGGCTGTTCGACGGACAGCTCCCCCGCCGTACGGCCGACGAAGTCCCGGTTGGTGAGGACGATGTCGCGGACCACCAGCGGGCTGTCCAGGCCGGGCACCCCGGAGGTCTCCGGCCCCAGTTCGTGGCCGGTGTCGATGACCGCCTCGCGCCGGCCGACCAGCAGCACCAGGTCGCCGCGGCGCAGCCGGAGGTCCTGGGCGAGCCGGAGCGTACGGCCGTCGCGCCGGACGCCCTCGACGGTGACCAGGCCCGACTGGACCTCCTCGACCCCGGCCACGGTCGAGCCCTCGCCCTGGGAGACCAGGTAGGTGCGGCCGACCAGCGGGGGCAGCGCGGGCAGCTCGTCGGCGCCCAGCGTGCCCTTGCCGCCGCGCATCCGCTCCCACAGCTCCCGGGAGGCCTCGGGCAGCTTGATCCGCATGACCAGCGGGAACACCTGGCTGGTCAGCAGCACGATGGAGACCAGGCCGAAGAGGTAGCAGACCGAGTAGGCGGCGGCGACGTGGTTCTGGAGCTGCGCGGACTGGTCGGCGCTGATGCCCGAGAGGTTGGAGATCGCCTCCTGGGCGGTGCCGACCACGGCCGACTCGGTGGCGGCCCCGGCCAGGATGCCGGCCGCGGTGCCGACGTCCAGGTCGAAGCCCTTGCCGATGCCGTACGCCATGCCGACGACCAGCACCGCCTCCATGACGCAGAGCACCGCGAAGCGCAGGCCCTTGGCGTTGAGGTTGGCGAAGAACTGCGGGCCGGCGATGTAGCCGAGCGAGAAGATGAACAGCGCGAAGGCGACGTTCTTGACGTCGGCGTTGACGCTGACGTGCCGGCTGCCGATCAGCATCGCGACGATCAGCGTGCCGCAGATTCCGCCGAGTTGGATCGGGCCCACCCGCAGCTTGCCGACCAGGTAGCCGAGCGCGAGGCAGACGAAGAGTGCGAGGACGGGGTTCTCCCGCAGCAGGTTCACGGCATCCGCTCCCGGCGGGGTGCGGGGGCGCCGGGGAGAGGGCGGACCAGCATTAATCTGATCATGGGAATGATTACACCGCATAGCGGACAATTCGGCGCGGTCGACGCGCATCCGAACGACCCCGTCGGCCAGGCCGGACGGGACGCACGCCGAAGGGCGCACTCCGAAGGGATGTACGCCGAAGGGCGGGCGCGCCCTCGCGCACCCGCCCCTCGTGGGGCCCGCGACCCCCTGGCGACCCGGGCCGGCTCAGACCCGCAGTGCCGCCAACTGCTGCTCGAACGGCACCACCTGCTCGACCGCCGACTGCTCGGCCGCCGACTGTCCCGACACCGGCTGCCCGGGCACCGCCGGCGCCGCCGGGCCACCGCCCGACAGCAGGGCCGACAGCTCGCCCGCCGCGCGGTCGATCCGGCGCGGCAGCCCGTCGGTGAGCCCGTCCCCCGCCGCGCCCCAGTCGTCGGTGGCCGCGTAGACGGCGGTCGGCAGCACCACCGCGCGCAGGTAGCTGAACAGCGGGCGGACGGCGTGCTCCAGGGCGAGCGAGTGCCGGGCAGTGCCGCCGGTGGCGGCGATCAGGACCGGCTTTCCGGTGAGCGCGTCGTTGTCGACCACGTCGAAGAACGACTTGAACAGGCCGCTGTAGGAGGCCGTGAAGATCGGCGTCACCGCGATCAGCCCGTCCGCCTCGGTGACCGCCCGGACCGCCTCGCTCAGCGCGGGGCCGGGGAAGCCGGTCACGAAGTTGTTCGCGATCTCCACGGCCAGGTCGCGCAGTTCGACCACGGTGACCTCGGCCTCCCGCCCGTCCCGGGCGAGCCGGCGCACGGTCGCGTCGGCCAGCCGGTCCGCCAGCAGGCGCGTCGAGGACGGCTTGCTCAGCCCGGCGCTCACCACCACCAGCTTGAACCCGCTCACTTGGCCGCCTCCGTCTTCTCCTCGTTCCCGACAGCAGTCCCGACGGCCGTCCCGACGGACGCCCCGACAGCCGCCTCACTCGCCCGCGCGTCCCGGGCCGCGACCAGCGCGGCGTGGGTCGGCCCCTCCGGCACCCCGGCCGGGCGGCCCTTGGCGAACTCCTCGCGCAGCACCGGCACGACCTCCTCGCCGAGCAGGTCCAGCTGCTCCAGCACGGTCTTCAGCGGCAGACCGGCGTGGTCCATCAGGAACAGCTGGCGCTGGTAGTCGCCGAAGGTCTCACGGAAGCCCAGCGTCTTCTCGATGACCTCTTGCGGGCTGCCGACGGTCAGCGGGGTCTGCTCGGTGAACTCCTCCAGCGAGGGCCCGTGCCCGTACACCGGCGCGTTGTCGAAGTACGGACGGAACTCGCGCACCGCGTCCTGGGAGTTCTTCCGCATGAACACCTGCCCGCCGAGGCCGACGACCGCCTGCTCGGGCGTGCCGTGGCCGTAGTGGGCGTAGCGCTCGCGGTAGAGGTTCACCAGCTTCCGGAAGTGCTCCTTGGGCCAGAAGATGTTGTTCGCGAAGAAGCCGTCACCGTAGTAGGCGGCCTGCTCGGCGATCTCGGGGCTGCGGATCGAGCCGTGCCAGACGAACGGCGGCACCTCGTCCAGCGGGCGCGGGGTGGAGGTGAAGCCCTGCAGCGGGGTGCGGAAGCGGCCCTGCCAGTCCACCACCTCGTCGCGCCACAGCTGACGCAGCAGCGCGTAGTTCTCGATGGCCAGCGGGATGCCCTGGCGGATGTCCTTGCCGAACCACGGGTAGACCGGGCCGGTGTTGCCGCGGCCCATCATCACGTCGACCCGGCCTTCGGCCAGGTGCTGGAGCATCGCGAAGTCCTCGGCGATCTTCACCGGGTCGTTGGTGGTGATCAGGGTCGTCGACGTGGAGAGGATGATGCGGTCGGTCTGCGCGGCGATGTAGCCGAGCATGGTCGTCGGCGAGGACGGGACGAACGGCGGGTTGTGGTGCTCACCGGTCGCGAAGACGTCCAGGCCGACCTCCTCGGCCTTGCGCGCGATCGCCACCATGGCCTTGATCCGCTCGTGCTCGCTCGGGGTGCGGCCGGTGGTGGGGTCGGTCGTCACGTCGCCGACGGAGAAGATTCCGAACTGCATGCTGCTCACCGCACTCCAGGTAGGCCCGGGCCCTCGGCCCAGGTAGTAGAACTTTCAACCACCTTAGCAGTCGGGTGGCGGACGTTATTCCCGCCCACAATGGAAGGCGGGGCCGCGACGGTCGCGGCGGCCCCGGAAAGGGCGGCGGACGATGGCGCCGTACATCGCGGTGAGCGCGCTCAGCCACGAGGGCCTGGTACGGGAGCACAACGAGGACAGCCTCACGGTCGGGCCGTGGACCCTCTGCGCCACCGTGACCGGCAACCCGCAGACCCTGCTCTTCCCGCTCGGCCGGCCCTGCGTGGTCGCGGTGGCCGACGGCCTCGGCGGCCACCCCGGCGGCGAGGTCGCCAGCGCCCTGGTCGCCCGCCGGCTCGCCGCCGACGGGGACGCCCTGGACGGCGAGGAGGCCGTCCGGGAGGAGCTGCTGGAGTGCAACCGGGCCGTCTACGCGGCCGCCGCCGAGGAGCCGGAGCTCGCCGCGATGGGCACCACCGTCGCCGGGCTGGTGCTGCTGGCCGACCGGGTGGTGGCCTTCAACGTCGGCGACAGCCGGGTCTACCGGATCACCGGGGACGGGCTTCGCCGGGTCAGCGTGGACGACAGCCCGCCGCTGCCACCCGGACGGCGCACCACTTCGGTGGTCACCCAGACCCTCGGCGGCTCGCTCGGGCTCACCTTCGTCGAACCGCACGTCCGGACCGACCCGCTGGCGCCCGGCGACCGGTACCTGGTGTGCAGCGACGGCCTGACCGACCCGGTGCCCGAGGAGGACCTGGCCGCACTGCTGGCCCGGCCGCAGGACGGTGCCGAGCGCGCCGACGGCAAGGCCGCGTTCGAGCTGTGGCGGGCGGCGATCGAGGCCGGCGGGCCGGACAACATCACCCTGGCGCTGGTGCGGGTCGGCGCCTGAGCACCACCGCCCGCCCGGGCGTTGCCCGCGCGGGCACAGACCCGCCCCGACGGGGCGCCGAAGCGCTCCGCCGGGGCGGTCACCTGTCTGGTTTCGCCGCGGTCGGCTCAGAATTCGCTCGTGACGGTCACCCCGCTGAAGCCCTGCTGGGCGTAGAGGCTGAAGAACACGTAGCCGGCCGGCGGGTTGGTGACGGTCAGCGTCTCCGAGTTGTCCGGACCGGTCGAGCGCGCGGTGTTCGCGTCGGTGTACGCCCAGCCGCCCGGGTTGTAGTAGAGGTCGCCGTTGCCGGTGCCGCCACTGGTGGTGATCTTCACCTGCTTGGTGCCGGCCGGCACCGTGAGGTAGAAGTGCGCGTAGTTGCCCGTGGTGGCCGCGACATTGCTGCGGGCGCAGTTGGCGTCCAGCTGCCGGGTGTCGGCGCCGGCGCACTCCGGGAGCTGCGGGATGGTGGGCGTGCCGCCGCCGGCGCAGGCGCCGCCCGCGCAGGCGGTCAGCCAGCTGTCGAAGCCGGCGTCGTAGCGGGTGCCGATGGTGGTCTTCAGGAGGGTGCGGGCACCGGCCCAGTCACCCACCCGGTACTTGGCGAGCACCGCGTCCATGTCGGAGCGGTGCTGCTCCAGCATGTAGCGGACGGCCAGGTAGCCCCAGCGGTAGACCCGGTCCTGGTCGCCGTAGCCCGTGTCGAAGAGGTCGCTCAGCTTGTAGGTGTGGCGGCCGGCGGCGGCGATGGCGGCGTCGTTGTCGACCTTGCGGTACGAGTAGGAGACGTACTCGGCGAAGCCCTCGACCCACCAGACGGTCGGGGTGGTCATGCCGGCGTTGAAGTCGCCGTACATGTCGAACCGGCCGTCGAGGTAGTGGGTGTACTCGTGGTTGAGGTTCCAGATCTCGAAGGACGGGCGGGCCCACTCGGCCTCGTAGCAGAGGAAGCGCGGCTGGTTGCCGGCCGCCGCCGGGTTGCCCTCCAGGTACATGCCGCCGTTGTTGGTGTCGATCTTGTAGATGGCGGCGGCCAGCACCTGGTAGTCGAGCGAGGAGTGGAAGACCACGACCTCGATCGTGTTGTTCGTGTCGTCCTTGACCGGGCCGTTGTCCTTGACCACCGAGTGGAAGAACGCGTCCTGGCCGGTCAGGCTGGTGCAGGCGGTGCCCAGCTGGGTGCTGTCCAGCGCCTGGGCGATCAGCTTGATGCTCGGGCTGCAGGTGTAGTTCACCGTCAGCACGCCGGCCTTCAGCCGGTCGGGGGCGTTGCAGGTGCCGTAGTACGAACAGTTGGCGGCGTCGTAGTAGCTGACCGAGTCGGCGACCGCGGCCCACTGGAAGACGGTGCGGCCGTTCGGCGCGGACGCGTCGACCAGGCCCTTGGCGAGCGGACGGACCTTGGCCTGGAGCGCCGTGTCCTTCAGGAAGCGGGCCAGCTCCTTGCTCGCGTTGTAGACCAGCACGCCGAAGTCGCCGCCGAGCAGGTCGTTGTTGCGGGTCGCGAAGGCGGACAGGGCGTCCAGGACGCTCGGGTCGGCCTCGACGGCCGCGTCGAAGCCGGGCACCTGGTGGCCGCGGAACAGCACGGTGAAGACCGGGTTGACCGCCCAGGCCATGCCGCCCGGGTTCCAGGTGCCGCTGTTGTAGTCGGTCAGCAGCCGCTTGATCACCGGCAGGTAGCGGACGTTCTCCTGCGCGCTGTCGATCAGGGTGACGGACTCGCCCAGGATGGGCGCGTTGCCCGCCGCGACGTCACGCGAGTGCGCACTGGCGAAGAACGCGTCCAGGCCGGAGCGGATCGCGGTCTGCAGGGCGGTGCCGTACGCGCCGACGTCGTCCTTGTGGTACCACTGCACGAAGTAGCCGGCGCGCAGGAAGAGCACCAACTGCTCGACCGAGGTGGAGTTGTCGCCCGGGTAGCTGGCGGCCGCGTCGCGCAGGGCGTACGCCACGGTGGACATCTGCTCCTCGCGGAACGCGCCCCGCGCGTCGCCGCCGGTGAGCTGGAACAGGCTGTTGATGCACTGGATGTCGGCGGCCTTGATGTGCTGGACCAGGTCGCTGCCGGTCCGGCCGGAGAAGTCGCCGATGGCGCAGGGCTGTTCGGCCGCCGCGCCGAGCCGGAAGGACTTGACGGTCGGCGCGGTGGACGCCTTCACCTCGGCCGGACGGGTGTCCAGCGGCAGCGGGGCGCGCTGGTCGGCCGGGGCCGACTTGCCTTCGCCGGCACCGCGTTCGGGGCTGCCGGTGGCGGGCTGGGGAGCCGGCCCGGCGGGGGTGTTCGGGGTGGACGCGCCGCCGGGAGTGGCGGCGGCCGGAGCGGCCTGGCTCTGCGGGGCGAACAGGCCGGCCGCCAGGAACAGGGACAGGACGAGCGTCAACAATCGTGCCAGCTGCGGGAGTCGCAGCAGACGTGAAGGACTCACGTGGGGGCCTCCGGGCCGTCGTCGGCCGCGATGTGGGGCGCGGCCGGTGGGGGTGGCGAGGACCGTTGGCGACGGCGCCGCATTGGGGTGCGGTTCCGCCGGGAACACGGTGGGGATGTGACATGTACCATTGCACACATCACATACCCTTGGGAACCCTGGGCGTTGTGCGCGGTCTGCGGGGAATTCACGCGGAATACGTGGTGATGATCCGGTGGACACCGCCCCCGGACCCGGGGTGCCGCGCGGCGGGGCGTCACCCCGGCGGGGGCGCCGTCGCGGATACGCCCGAGGGCGTGGTGACGGTTCGTCACCACGCCCTCAGGGAAAGCTAATCGGGGAGATCCGGCTACTTGCGCAGCAGCAGGATCACACCGGCCGTCAGCAGGCCGACCACGACCGCCGACGCGCCGTACGCCAGGCGGTGCGACCGCACCACCGGCAGGAAGCGGTCCACGGCGTAGCGGCCCGGGCCGGTCAGCGCGAGCGCGGCGGCACCGGCCGTCAGCAGCAGCTCGTACTCGCTGCCCTTCGGGGCGAAGAAGCCGCCGCCCCAGGTGACGGCGATCGCGTTGACCATCGTGCCGACGATCGCGGCGCCCGCCAGCGGGGTCAACAGGCCGACGGCGAGGGCGAGTCCGCCCAGCGTCTCGGTGAGCCCGGCGACCACGGCCATGGCGTTGCCGGCCGGGTACCCGCTCATGGTGAAGAACTGACCGGTGCCGTCGATCCCGCCGCCGCCGAACCAGCCGAACAGCTTCTGGCTGCCGTGCGCGGCCATGGTCAGGCCGAGGACGAGGCGCAGGAGCAGGAGTCCGGCGTCGTAGGCGTGCGGGGAGGTCGTCGCGGGGCCGGACGAGTCCAGGCCCGGGCGGACGGTGGGGTTGGTGGCGGCGGTCGTGCTCGGGCTGCTGCTCGGCATGCGCGTCTCCATCGATCGAGGGTCGGTCGGTCGGCGCCGGCCGGAGCCGACGCGAAAGGGGTGCGGTGCGGCGGCGGGCGGGGGTCGTCACCCCGGCGCCATTGTTCAAATTTGAACCGGCCGCTTCTCCGACCGTACCTTGGAGTTCGAATTTGAACAACTGACGACCCGTAGGCGACTCGCGGCCCCCGCCCGGCCCGGGGCAGGGTGGAGGCATGGCTCACCGCAGGCAGCACCAGCGGGCGGCACGCCCCGGCACCCCGTACCCCGAGGCGCTGGCCGCCTTCGACCAACGCGTCCGGCTGATCACCCCCGACCAGTGGGACTCCCCCACCCCGTGCACCGACTGGACCGTCCGCGACCTGGTCAACCACCTCACCGGCGAACAGCTCTGGGTCCCCGACCTGCTGATGGGCGCCACCATCGCCGAGGTCGGCGGCCGCTTCGACGGCGACGTGCTCGGCACCGACCCGGTCGCCGCCTGGACGGACGCCGCCGCAGCCGCCCGACAGGCCTGGGCCGTCCCCGGCGCCGACGAACTGACCGTCCACCTCTCCTTCGCCGACGTCTCCGGCCAGTACTACCGGGACCAGCTCACCACCGACCTGGTCATCCACAGCTGGGACCTCGCCGAGGGAATCGGCCGGCGCACCGCGCTCCCGGCAGAGCTCGTCGACTTCGCCCTCGGCGAGATCACCGGCTACGGCGACCTCTCCGGCAGCGGCCTCTTCGACCCGCCGCTGCCGGTCCCCGGGGCCGCGGACCCGCAGACCCGGCTGCTGGCCCTCGCCGGGCGGCGGGCGGGGGCCCCGGACGGGGAGTGACCGGGGCCGGGCCCCGGGGCCCGGCCCGGGTGAACGGCGCGACGCCGGATACTGGAAGGTGCGGGGGCACCCTTCCGTGCGAGAGGCGGACGCGCCATGAGCCGCAGGCCGGACATCCTCGGCGAGTTCACCGCCGACCACCGGGCGGTCACCGAACTGCTCGACGCGATCGAAGCCGCGCCGCCCGGCAGCCCCGGGCGCGGCGACCTGGTGACCCGGCTGACCGACCTGCTGTTCGCCCACTGCGCCGCCGAGGAGGAACACCTCTTCCCCGCCGTCCAGCACGACGTGCCCGACGGCGGGGCACTGGTCTTCGGCAGCATCCACGACCACCTGGCCATCGGGCAGTACCTCGTCGACCTCCAGACCCTCAGCCCGGCCGACCCGGCCTTCGACACCCTGCTGGGCGGCCTCGCCGACACCCTGCGGCGGCACCTGCGCGGCGAGGAGGAACGGCTGTTCCCCGCCGCCCGCAAGGCCCTGCCCGCCGCCGCCCGCGCCGCGCTCGGCGAACGGCTGCGGGCGGAGCGCGCGGCGCTCGACCCCTGAGCCGTCCGGGCGGCCCGGCCCTCGGGGCTACCCGCCCGGCCCACGGGCCGGGCGGCTCAGTCCTTGGGGCTGATCACCGCGAACCGGGCGCCCTCACCGTCCCGCAGCCGGGCCACCCGCCCGTACGGGGAGTCGAAGGCCGGCCCGAGCGCCGAACCGCCCAGCTCCACGGCCCGGGCCAGCGCCCGGTCCGCGTCCGGGACGGCGAAGGACACCTCCCAGTGCGGCGGCGTCCCCTCCGGGCCGCCCGCCCGCTCCTTGGCCAGCGCCGCGACACTGTTCCCCTCCGCGCGCAGCACCACCCGGTCGTGCTCCCAGCGGACGTCGAAGCGCTCCGGGTCCCGGCCGTCCCAGCGGAACACCTCCCCGTAGAACAGCGCCGCCGCGAACGGGTCCGGGGTGCGCAGCTCGATCCAGACCGGCGCACCGGGCAGCTCCAGCTTCCGGGCCCGGCCCGGCGGGCCCTCCCAGATGCCGAACACCGCGCCCGCCGGATCGGCCGCGAAGGCCACCCGCCCGGCGTCGAAGGCCAGCGGGCCGACCGCCAGCGTCGCGCCGCGCTCGCGCACCGCGTCGGCGGCGGCGTCGGCGCCCTCCGTCCCGAAGTAGCAGGTCCAGGCGAGCGGGATCGCCCCGCCGCCCGCCTCGCCGAGCCCGGCCACCGCCTCCCCGCCGGTCACCGCGTGCACGTACGGCCCGAAACGGTCCGGCCCGGCCTCGAACTCCCAGCCGAGCAGCGGCCCGTAGAACGCCCGGGCCGCCTCCAGGTCACGGGCGATCAGGCTCACCCAGCACGGAACGGCTGCCACGCAGCGCACCCTGGCGGTCTCACCGCTGCCCATCGCGGACCTCCTCGCCGGCCCGGCCGCCGGGCCCCTCCCGACTCCCACGGCCCACCGGCCGCCCGGGACGCCCACAGCCTAGGACGAGACCCCGAGCACCCCCGGGACGCCATGCCCGGCGTCGCGCACCCGGCGAGATCCGAAAGAGAGGACCGGGAACTCCGGTGTCGGCCGGACGATGGTGTGACGTAGGTCACATCGGGTGCGGAAATTCCGGGGACGGATTCCCCGTTTCGGAGTACGTTGGCAGAAGCGGGGAGAAGTTCCCCGGTATCCTGGAGGAGAAGTCGTCGTGACCACCGCCGCCGAGTCGGTCCGTCCCGCGGGGAGCGCCCGTACGCCCAAGCTGCGTGCGGACGCGAGCCGGAACCGGGAGCGGATCGTGCTGGCGGCCCGGGACGCGTTCGTCGAACACGGTGCGGACGCGCCGCTGGACGAGATCGCGAAGCGGGCGGGGGTCGGCAACGCCACCCTCTACCGGAACTTCCCGGACCGGACGGCGCTGATCCACGAGGTGGCCCTGCTCGTCAAGAACCGCATCCTGGCCCTCGCCGAGACGGCGACGGCGGAGGCGGACGCCCTGGACGGCGACGGCCCGTTCGACGCTCTGCAGCGGTTCGCGCACGCGACCGTCGCCGAGAAGGTCGGCGGCCTCTGCACGCTCTTCACCAGCCATGTCGACCCGCACGACCCCGGTCTGATCGAGATCCGGGAACGCCTGCGGTCCGCCGTGAACGGACTGATGGAGCGCGCCCGGGCCGCGGGCGAGCTGCGGCCGGACGTCGACCACGGCGACCTGTTCATCGCGATGAGCCAGCTGACCCGGCCGCTGCCGGGCACCTCCTGCCGGCTCCTCGACGACTTCGTCCACCGGCACCTGCAGCTGTTCCTGGACGGCCTGCGCGCGCCGGCCCGTTCGGTCCTGCCCGGCCGGGCGGCGACCTTCGAGGACTTCCACCCGGAACTGACCGACCACCACGCCTGACCATGCCCGACCACGCCTGATCCGACACCACGCCCGACCCGACCGGTGGCACCGGGCGAGCCGCGCTCCTGAGCGGCCGCGCCCCGGCGCGCACCCGCGCGCCCTCCGGGGTGCCCCGAGCTTCCGTGCTTTCGAGCACCTTTCACCGTACGGCAACCCACCGTTCCCGTACGGCAGTCGACCGCGCACGCACACCACGCACCGTGAAGTGAGTACCCCCATGTCCCAGACCGACGCCCGACCGGCGACGCTGCCCGATCCCAGGCGCTGGAAGGCGCTGATATTCATCGGCCTCGCCCAGCTGATGGTCGTCCTCGACGCGACCATCGTGAACATCGCCCTGCCGTCCGCACAGCGGGACCTGGGCATCACCGACGGCAACCGCCAGTGGGTGATCACCGCCTACGCGCTGGCCTTCGGCGGCCTGCTGCTGTTCGGCGGCCGGATCTCCGACCTGTGGGGCCGCAAGCGGACCTTCATCGTCGGCCTGACCGGCTTCGCCCTGGCCTCCGCGCTCGGCGGCGCCGCGGCCAACACCGCGATGCTGCTCGGCGCCCGCGCGCTGCAGGGCGTGTTCGGCGCGCTGCTCGCCCCGGCCGCGCTGTCGCTGCTCGCGGTGACCTTCACCGAGGCCAAGGAGCGCGCCAAGGCGTTCGGCATCTACGGTGCGATCGCCGGTGGCGGTGGCGCCATCGGCCTGATCCTCGGCGGCCTGCTCACCGAGTACATGAACTGGCGCTGGACCTTCTTCGTCAACATCCCGTTCGCCATCGTGGCCGCCGCCGGCGCCGTGCTGGTGATCCGCGAGCCCGCCGAGGGCCGCAACCGCAACAAGCTGGACGTCCCCGGCGTCCTGCTGGTGACCACCGGCCTGGTCTCCCTGGTCTACGGCTTCACCCGGGCCGAGTCCAGCGGCTGGACGTCCGGCAGCACCCTGGGCCTGTTCGCCGCGGCCGCCGTCCTGCTGGCCGCCTTCGTGGTGGTGGAGCTCAAGGTCAAGGCCCCGCTGCTGCCGCTGCGCGTGGTGCTGGACCGCAACCGCGGCGGCGTGTACCTGTCGCTGGGCCTGGCCGTGATCGGCATGTTCGGTCTGTTCCTCTTCCTGACCTACTACCTGCAGATCGTGCTCGGCTACAGCCCGGTGCTGACCGGCGTGGCCTTCCTGCCGATGGTGGCGGGCATGATCACCGGCTCGACCCAGATCGGCGCCCGGCTGATGACCCGGGTCCCGGCGCGCTACCTGATGGCGCCCGGCTTCCTGGTCGCCTCGGTCGGCATGTTCCTGCTGACCCACATCAGCCTGGACACCTCCTACCCGGCGCTGATCCTGCCCGGCCTGGTCCTGATGGGCCTCGGCATGGGTACCGCCTTCATGCCGGCCATGAGCCTCGCCACGCACGGCGTCCAGCCGCGCGACGCCGGGGTGGCCTCCGCGATGGTCAACACCTCGCAGCAGGTCGGCGGCGCCATCGGCACCGCGCTGCTGAACACCATCGCGGCCAGCGCGACCACCAGCTGGCTCGCCTCGCACGCCACCGCCGCGGCCGCCTCCTCCCCGGAGGCCGCGAAGGCGCTGCAGTTCCAGGGCATGGTGCACGGCTTCTCCACCGCGATCTGGGTGTCCTTCGGGATCCTGGTGGCGGCCGGCGTGATCGCCTTCACCTTCATCAACGCCGGCCGTCCGGACGCGACGGGCGCCGGTGCGGACGCCGCGAAGAACGACGAGGTGCCGGTGCTGGTGCACTGACGCCAGGGGTTGCTCGGGTGCGTACGCGGCCCGTCCGGTGTCTCACGGCACCGGGCGGGCCGCTCGCCGTTTCCGGGCCCCTCCCCGTTTCCCGGGCCCCCTCGCCGTTTCCCGGGCCCCTCGCCCGTTCGGGTCGGCCGGTTCCCGGCCCGCCCCACACGGACAGCCCCGCCCTCTCGAACTGCCCGCCCCCGTGGACGAGAATGGAGTCGCCCACCCCGGACGCAGCGGGAGGACACCGTGCACGACCGAAGCGACCGGCTCGCCGACAGCAGGTACCTCCTGCTCACCACCTTCGACCAGGACGGCGGCCGGCTGGAGTCCCAGCTCTGGGTGGTGCCGGACGGCACGGCGCTCGGGATCTGGACCGCCGCCCACTCGGGCGAGGCCGAGCGGATCCGCCGCCACCCCCGGGTGCTGGTCGGCCCCTGCGACGCCCGCGGCCGGCCGACCGGCCGCCCCGTCCCGGCCCGCGCCCGGCTCTGCGACGCCGACGCGACCGCGCGCTACCGCATCTCGCTGATCAACAAGTACGGCCTGACGGCGCTGCTCGCCCTGGCCCGCAGCCGGTTCCGCGTGGGGCTGGCCGGGACGGTGGGCATCCGGGTCACCCCGACCGGGCCGGAGCAACGGCTGGTCGGGCCGGAGTGGCAGCCGCCGGCCTCGTACTGCGCCAACTAGAGCCTGCCGACCGGGCCCACCGGGGCTTGCCGGCGGGTGGAGCCTGCCGGCGGGTGGGGCTCCCCGGCGGGCTCACGTCCCGTCGTCTGGCGCCCGCGCCAGGTCCCCCGGCTCGCAGGCCTCCCGACCGGTCCCGACGTGGACGACCTTGACCGCCCGCCCCGGACCGCCGGGCACGACCTGCTGCTCGTGCCCGCAGCGCGGGCAGATCAGCGGGATCCGGGGGCGGGCCGGGTCCCGTCCGGCGCCGCCGTCCCCGGGTCGCGGGGTGGTCACGACAGCGGGTGGGTCGGGACCGGGCTGACCGCCTGGATCTCGCCGTGGGCCTTGGTGAGCAGCTGGGAGGCGAGGTCGTTGAGCGCTCGGGCGCCCGCGATCTCCTCACCGACCCGCAGCTGGTCCGGGTCGGAGGGGTGGCGGCTGCTGTAGCCGTGGGCACGCAGTTCGGTGCCGTCGCGGAGCCTGAGCATGGCGGCCGCGCTGGTCCGCGGGCCGTCCTCGCGGAACTCCATCTCGATGTGCCAACCGACCAGAGTCTGCATGGCGGATCACCTCCATCGGTTACCCCTCCAGAGTGCGCCGCACCCAGCGTGAACACCAGGCCGGCCGGAGCGGGCTCCGGACCCGAGGGCGAGTTGAACACGTTCAAGTCAACGGCGTAGAGTCGGCCGCGAAGCTTATTTGAACGCGTTCAAGGGGGGTGTGTCCGCCATGGGCAAGGGCACCACCGAACTGGTGAACCTGCTGGTCCTGCTCGGCATGGGCGCCGTCGTCCCGATCGGCCTCGCCCTCGTCGGGGGGCCCCGGCGCCCCCCGGGCCCCCCCCCGCCCCCGCCCCGGCGGGGCGCGGGGCGGCGGCCCCCGCCGGGCCCCCCCCCCACGCCCGCCGAGCCGGGCCCGCCGGTCGGCTACGGG
>NZ_JBHTRF010000115.1:0-20198 GCF_042796115.1 Kitasatospora sp. NPDC056446
AAGCCGGTCTGCCACTTGTGGTAGACGCCGGCAGAACTGGCGCCGAAGACCTCGATCCGGCCGTCGGCGTTGGCGGTGGCGAAGATCTCGGTGCCGCCGCCGCCGAAGGTGTCCCACTGGCCGTACGGGGCGTTCACGCCGGTCTGCCAGATGTGCTGCGCGGTGGTGCCGTTGATGGCGAACGCCTCCACCCGGCCGTCCGGGGAGCGCTCGCTGGTGATCCGAGCGCCGGCGGGGCCGCCGGCGGCCTCCCAGTCGGACCAGGTGGTCGGGTTGGTCTGGTACTTGTGGAAGACGCCGACCGGTCCGGAGGCCAGGACCTCCAGGCGTCCGTCCTCGTTGTGGTCGACGGTGAGGGCCCGCCCGCCGCCGCCGAAGGTCTCCCACGCCGACCAGGCGCCGCTGACGGCGGTCTGCCACTGGTGCTGCGCGGTGGTGCCGTTGAGAGCGAAGACCTCCAGCCGGCCGTCGGGGGCCTTGCCGAGCCGGACCTCGCTGTCGGCCGGGCCACCGCCCGCGGACTCCCAGTCCGACCAGCCACTGTTGGGTGCCGTCTGGTACTTGTGGAAGACGCCGACCGGACCGGAGGCGAAGACCTCCAGCCGGCCGTCCTGGTTGGCGCCCACCGCGACGTCGTGTCCGCCGCCGCCGAAGGTGTCCCAGGTCGACCAGGCGCCGGCCGGTTGGAGCTGGTAGCGGTGCGCGAGGGTGGTGCCGTTGACGGCGAACATCTCCAGCCGGCCGTCCGCGTCCGGCCCGATCGCCAACTCCGCGCCGCCCGGGCCGCCGAGGGACTCCCAGTCCGACCAGGCGCCGCTGGCCGCCGTCTGCCAGGCATGGGACACCCCGTTGGCGCCGGCCGCGAACACCTCCAGCCTGCCGTCCGCCGACCGCGCCGACACCACCTTGCCGGACTTCGCCGGGTACACCAGCGGCGCCGGCCCCGGGTCGTGGTGGCCGAGCCGGTCCGCGGCGGCCTGCGCCGCGCCCAGGTAGCGCCGGTGCGCGCCCTGGTTGTAGGTCGACCAGGGCTGCCAGTTCGTACCGCCGTTGGAGATGCGGTACGCGGCGTCGGCGTTGCACTGGGCGTCGAAGGCGCAGGCGTCGCTGACCTCGGGGTGCCAGTAGTCGTTGATCTCCCACAGGCCCCGGTCGCGGGACGGCGGGGTGTTGTTCTGGACGTTGGACGCCGACGGGTTGCAACTGGACTCG
The DNA here is from genome assembly GCF_042796115.1 of Kitasatospora sp. NPDC056446. NCBI lineage: Bacteria > Bacillati > Actinomycetota > Actinomycetes > Kitasatosporales > Streptomycetaceae > Kitasatospora > Kitasatospora sp. NPDC056446. Next base: position 1,213 of record NZ_JBHTRF010000115.1, read on the forward strand.
GCCATGCCGACGGCGATCGCGGTCACCAGGGCGTCGCCCCGGAAGCCGGCGGCGTAGCCGACCTCGGCGCACAGGTCGATGCCGGTGGCGGCGGGCGCGGGCGTGGCGCCGACCGTCAGGCCGGCCGCCACGCCCAGCGAGACGAGCGTGGACAGCAGGACGCGGTGCGGCGCCCGGCGGGCGCGTGGGGTGCTGGTCACGGGTGGCCTCCTCAGTTGACGGCGGGTCCGGCGGTGGTGTTGAGCCAGGTCCAGTCGGACCAGGTGGAGAAGCCGGTCTGCCACTTGTGGTAGACGCCGGCGGCACTGGCGCCGAAGACCTCGATCCGGCCGTCGGCGTTGGCGGTGGCGAAGATCTCGGTGCCACCGCCGCCGAAGGTGTCCCACGGGCCGTACGGGGCGTTCACGCCGGTCTGCCAGATGTGCTGCGCGGTGCTGCCGTTGATGGCGAACACCTCGACGCGCCCGTCCGCGGTCGGCCGGCTGGTGACCCGGGAGTCGGCGGGGCCGCCGGTGGGCTCCCAGCCGGACCAAGTGGTCGGGTCGGTCTGGTACTTGTGGAAGACGCCGGTCGGTCCGGAGGCGAAGACCTCCAACCGCCCGTCCTGGTTGTGGTCGACGGTGAGGGCGCGCCCGCCGCCGCCGAAGGCCTCCCAGGCCGACCAGCCGCCGTTGACGGCGGTCTGCCACTGGTGCTGCGCGGTGCTGCCGTTGAGGGCGAAGACCTCCAGCCGGCCGTCGGGGGCCTTGCCGAGCCGGACCTGGCTGTCGGCCGGGCCGCCGCCGGTGGGTTCCCAGTCGGACCAGCCGCCGTTGGGCGCGCTCTGGTACCTGTGGAAGACGCCGACCGGTCCGGAGGCGAAGACCTCCAGCCGGCCGTCCTGGTTGGCGCCGGTGGCGACGGTGCGTCCGCCGCCGCCGAAGGTGTCCCAGCCAGACCAGGCGCCGGCCGGTTGGAGCTGGTAACGGTGCTGGAGGGTGGTGCCGTTGACGGCGAACATCTCCAGGCGGCCGTCCGCGTCGGGGCCGATGGCGAGTTCCGCGCCGCCCGGGCCGCCGAGGGTCTCCCAGTCCGACCAGGCGCCGCTGGCCGCCGTCTGCCAGGCGTGGGACACCCCGTTGGCGCCGGCCGCGAACACCTCCAGCCGGCCGTCCGCCGACCGCGCCGACACCACCCGGCCCGACGGCGCCGGGTACACCGGCGGGACGGGACGGGGACCGGACCCCGGCGTGCAGGGCACGGTGATGCCGCGCTCCGCGAGGTAGGGGACCGGGTCGGTCCGCACCGTCGCGTCCGGGTCGGCCCAGACCCGCAGGTGCAGATGAGGCCCGCTGGACGTGCCCTCACTGCCCATCAGCGCGATCCGCTGACCGGCCGTCACGGTGTCCCCGGTGGCCACGTCCCGCTGGGACATGTGCCCGTACTCGGTGATGGTCCCGTCCGGATGCAGGATGCGGATCCACTGGCCGTAGCCCTGCGCCGGGCCGGAGACCAGCACCCGGCCGTCGCCGGCCGCGTAGATCGGGGTGCCGTAGTCGTTGGCGATGTCGATGCCGTTGTGCTCCGGGGTGTAGCCCTGGGAGATGAACCCGGAGGTCGGGCAGGAGGCCGGGAACCCGGCCGTCGCGGCGGCGGCCGTGATGGGGGCGGCGGTGGGTGCGGCGGCCGCGGGCACGGCGGGCGCGACCGGCAGCAGCAGGGCGGCCGCCGCCAGGGCCAGGCGCGAGGCGCGGCGGGAGAGGGAGGAGAACACCGGAGCCCCCCTCACGCCTCGGACGGACGGTCGGCGACGGGCTGCCCGGCGGGCCCGGAGTGTCGGGCGGGCCCGGGCTGCCCGGCGGGCCCGGGGCGGCTCCTGCGGGCGGGGTGACGAGTGGTCAACGGGACCTCCTGAAGGCGCGGGCCGGTGGCCGGTCCCGACCACCGGGTGTCGGCGGATGGGACGGTAGCCACGCACCACGCGGCGCAGAACCCGGAACCATACGGACTGACAGGAGCGGACCGGCCGCCGAGACTGGGAGAAGTCCCCGCGACCGGGGGAGCACGTCCGCCTGCGAGAATCACGGCATGGCTGAGCACGACAGCGACCACGGATACCTGCTCGACAACCGGCAGTCGGAGGCGGGCATCCGCTTCGGCGCCCTCGCCGAACTCTTCGACCCGGTGACCTTCCGACACGTCGACGCGATCGGGATCGGCCCCGGCATGCGCTGCTGGGAGGTCGGCGCCGGCGGCCCCGGCGTCCCGCTCGGACTCGCCGAGCGGGTCGGCCCGACCGGCGCGGTCGTCGCGACCGACATCGACGTCTCCTGGACGGCCCCCGCCGCCGGTGGCGTGATCGAGGTGCTCACCCACGACGTGGCCGCCGACCCGCCGCCGCCCGGGGCCTTCGACCTCGTGCACGCCCGGCTGGTCCTGGGGCACGTCGCCGACCGGGCCGAGGCCCTGCGCAGGATGGTCCAGGCCCTGCGCCCCGGCGGCTTCCTGCTCCTGGAGGAAGCCGACCCGGCCCTGCAACCCCTGCTCTGCCTGGACGAGTCGGGCCCCGACGAACGCCTCGCGAACCGGCTGCGCACCGGCTTCCGCACCCTGATGGCGGGGCGCGGCGCCGACCTCGGGTACGGGCGGACCCTGCCCAGGGTGCTGCGCGAAGCCGGCCTGGTCGACGTCCGGGCCGACGCCTACTTCCCGATCACCTCCCCGGCCTGCGCCGTTCTGGAGGACGCGACGGTCCGCCAGATCCGCCGCCTCCTGGTGGGGGAGGGCCTCGCCACCGACGAGGAGATCGACCGGCACCTCGCCAACGTCGCCTCCGGCCGCCTCGACCTGGCCACCGCCCCGCTGGTCTCCGCCTGGGCCCGCCGCCCATAGGGCCTGCCGGGCCCGGGGCGGCACGGTTTCGTGGACGGGCGGTCCCTCCTCGTACACCTCGACGTCGGGTGGCCACAGCCGGGAGAAGGTCGACTGGAGCGGCGGCCCCCGCCGGGTGGACGGCGGGTGCCCGGCACCGCGTGCCGCCCGCCACCCGCAGGGGAGGTGGCGGGCGGCGGCGGCGCGGCGCACAATGCCGTGGCATGAGCCGACGCCCGACCCTGCTCGTCGTCAGCGGCCCGCCGGGCGCGGGCAAGACCACGCTGGCGCACGCCCTCGCCGACGCGCTCGGCCGGCCGCTGGTCTGCCGGGACGAGATCAAGGAGCGGTTGGCCGCCACGGCCGCAGCCGACTTCGCTTCCGGTCCGGGCCCCGCTTCCGGTCCGGGCGCCGCTTCCGGCCCGGGCCTCGGCGGTGAGCTGGACCTGCGGACGCTGGAGGTGTTCTTCCGAACCCTCGGCGGGCACCTGGCCTCCGGGACGAGCCCGGTGGCCGAGGCGGCCTTCCAGGACCGGCTCTGGCGCCCGGGCCTGGAACCGCTCGCGGACCTGGCCGCCATCCGCGTCGTGCGCTGCGTCGTCGACCCCGAGGTCGCCCGGCTGCGGATCACCCGCCGGGCAGCCGACCTGCCCTCGCGGGCCGTCCACGCCGATGCCGCGCTGCTGCGGCGCATCGCGGCGGGGGAGCGGCCGATCGAGTCCTGGGTGCCGGTCTCGCTCGACGTGCCCTGCCTGGTGGTGGACACCACCGAGGGCCTGCGGCCGTCCCTGGCGGGGATCCTCGCCTTCGCCGCCGGCGCGGACGGGCCGTAGCCGGGCGTCGCCGTCCGGGCCGGAGTTACCCTCGGCGGTATGGATGTGCCCGAAACCCCGGCCCCGACCGGCCTCGCGGACCCCGAGGGCCTCGCGGAGCTCGTACGGCTGCTGGACCGGCGCGGCGCGGTGGTGCTCAGCGGTGCGGGCCTGTCCACCGAGTCCGGCATCCCCGACTACCGGGGCGTCACCGGCCGCAGTCGCGGCGCGAGCCCGATGACCTACCAGGAGTTCACCGGCAGTGAGGCCGCCCGGCGCCGCTACTGGGCGCGCAGCCACACCGGCTGGCCGCTGTTCGCCCGGGCCCGGCCCAACGCCGGGCACCGCGCGGTGGAGCGGCTTCGTGGCTCGGGGCACATCGCGGCGGTCATCACCCAGAACGTCGACGGCCTCCACGGCGCGGCCGGGACCAGGGAGGCCGTGGAACTGCACGGCGGGCTGCACCGGGTGGTCTGCCTCGGCTGCCGGCGCGGCAGCTCCCGGGCCGAACTCGACCGGCGCCTGGACGAGTTGAACCGGGGCTTCCGCAAGCCCGGGGCGGTGCTGCGCCCGGACGGCGACGTGCGGCTGCCGCCGGAGGCGGTGGCGGGGTTCCGGGTCGCGCCCTGCGCCGACTGCGGCGGCGTGCTGAAGCCGGACGTGGTCTTCTTCGGCGAGAACGTGCCCGTCCACCGGGTCGAGCACTGCTACGGACTGGTGGACGAGGCGCGGTCGTTGGTGGTCCTCGGGTCCTCGCTCGCGGTCCTCTCGGGCCTGCGATTCGTCCGCCGGGCCGCGCGTGCGCGGCTGCCCGTCGCGATCGTCAACCAGGGTGCCACCCGGGGCGACGACCTCGCCGCGCTGCGGCTCGACCTCCCACTGGGGCCGGCCATGACCGAGGCGGCCCGGCTCCTGGGCGCCGCCTGACCCGCCGGCCCGCCTGATCCGCCCGCCTGACCTGCCGACCCGCCTCATCGGCCCGCCGCCGTGACCGGGAGCGGGCGGCGGCGGGCGGCGGCGCGCCCGTCAGCCCGCCGGCTGCCAGGGGCGGCCCGGCACCCAGAGCGGCACCGGCCCGACCCGCGGCATGGCGCGGGCCGCGTCCTCCTCCAGCCAGCCGCACACCCGGACCGGGTCGTTCTCGCTCAGCTCGACCAGCGCGGCGGCGGCGATCCGGGTGCAGCCCAGGACCAGTGCGAGGGTGTCCTGGCGGCGGTGCCGCTCCCGGATGTACGCCTCGCCCCGTTCGTCGATGCGCCTGCCGTGAGACGTCTCCTCCGGCTCGTCCGGCTCGTCCGGCTCGTCCGTCCCTTCCGTTCCCGCCGCCCCGTCCGGCCCGTCCTTGTCGGCCAGCGCCTGGACGCCGTGCCACACCAGGGTCAGCGCGCAGGGCTCGGCCGGGTGCGACACGTCGTCCCGGTGGGCCTGTTCGCGGGCCTCCGCCGACCGCTGCCCCAGCCATTCGAGGGCCGCCGACTCGTCCCCCGCGCAGGACCGGACCACCAGCTCCGCGGCCCGTTCGGCGATCGCCCGCAGCACCGCGCGGGCCGGCACCCGCAGGCCGGGCGCCGCCGGGTCGCCGAAGGCCAGCCAAGCGTCCGCGAAGGAGGCCGTCCGTAGCCGGCCCACCCAGGCCGGAGTCCCGCCGGCCGTGCCGAGCCACTCCTGGGCCCCCAGCCGGACCAGTCCGACGGCGACCAGGTACGCCGCGTCCCCGTCGAGTCCCGACAGGCGTCCGTCACGCATCACACACACCACCCCCACCAGCGGTCATCACCCCGTGACGGCACATCCCATCACACCGGGACGCGAACGAACTAGACAGGAGCACGTCACATTCCGGAACCGATTCGCCGCCGACCGTGCCGACCCGCGCACCGACCGTGGCGATCGGGGGGCCAGCGGGGGCGATCGGGGGGGCGGTGCTCAGCCCGCCGCGAGCCGGTCGATGAGGGCGAGGGTGTCCTCGACCGAGCCGGCCGGGTCGGTGACCGGGTAGAGGACGCCCCGGACGGTGCGGGTGGCGTCGAGGACGAGGGTGAGCCGCTTGAGCCGGTCGACGCCGGCGGCGCGGAAGGTGGGCAGGCGCAGGGCGGCGGTCAGCCGGAGGTCGGCGTCGGAGAGCAGCGGGAACGGGATGCGCGCGTGCTCGGCGAACGCGGCCAGCTGGTCGGGGCGCTGGGTGCTGACGCCGTGGACGCGGGTGCCGCGGGCGGTGAACTCGGCGGCCCGGTCGCGGTAGGTGGCGGATTCCAGGGTGCAGCCGCCGGCGCCGGGGATGGCACCCCAGTCGGGCGGGTAGTCCCGGCCGCCGGGTGGGTAGGCGCCGGGGTAGCAGTACAGGACCGTCCAGGCGGCGTCGGGGGAGACGGGGTCGGTGCGGTCGCCGGCGGCGGAGGTGAGTTCCAGTGGCGGCAGCCGGTGTCCGGCCAGGGCGTGGACCCTCCGGGTCTCGGCGGAGTCGGTGGTGCTGGTGGCGGAGAGCGAGCCGTCGCCGAGGACGTACCGGCCGCCCCAGTCCTGGAGGGCGACGAGGACGGGCAGCAGGCCGCGGCCGGTCGCGGTCAGGTGGTACTCGTAGCGCGGTGGGTGCGGGTGGTAGAGCCGCTTCTCCAGCACCCCGTCGTCGACGAGTGCCTTGAGGCGCTCGGTGAGGACCCGGCGGCTGATGCCCAGGGCGGTGCGCAGGGCGTCGAACTGGTGGGTGCCGCCGGCGATGTCCCTGATCAGCAGCAGGGTCCAGGTGTCGCCGACCACGGTCAGGGCCTGGGAGATCGCGCAGTCGGGGTCCGCCGCTTCGGTGTGCCGCATGGGCATGATTATAGTGAGTTCCAAAATGAGACTCACTCCTCGGAGCGGCCCGGCCGGACCGGGGGGTGAGCGGCCGATCGCGACATGAGGGGTGGACGTGACGACGCGGACAGCGACTCCGGCGGGACACGGGTCAGGACGGAAGTCAGGGCAGGAGCAGGCGCAGGCGCAGGGGGCGGGGCAGGGGGCCGGGCGGGGAACGGCGGACCGGGGGGTCGGCCCGGGGGCGGGGCGCGACGGCGGGGCCGGGGTGTTCTGGCGTTACTGGACCGCCTCGACGGTCAGCCGGTTCGGCGACGAGGTCACCAGGGTGGCGCTGCCGCTGATCGCGGTGGTCGCCCTGCACGCGACGGCACTCCAGGTCGGCCTGATCACGGCGGCCGGCTACGTCGCCTGGCTGGTGGTCGGGCTGCCCGCGGGCGTCCTGGTCCACCGGCTGCCGCTGCGCGGCACCCAGGTGACGATGGACCTGGTCCGGGGCGTGGCCGTCGCCTCGGTGCCGGTGGCCGGCGCCTTCGGGGTGCTCGGACTGCCACAGCTGGTGGTGGTGGCGCTGCTGGTCGGCCTGGCGGGTGTGGTCTTCGACGTCGGCAACTCCACCTTCCTGCCGTCGATCGTCGCCAAGGAGCAGCTGACCGCCCGCAACAGCCTGCTCTCCGGCACCTCCGCCGCGACCGAACTGGCCGGGCCCTCGCTCGGCGGGGTGCTGGTCCAACTCCTGGGCGGCGCCGTCTCGATGGTGCTGGACGCGGTCAGCTACCTGGTGTCGGCGCTGCTGCTGCGCAGCCTGCCGCGCGCCGAGCCGCCGCCCGGCGGGCGGCCCGGCGTCGGGATACGCGAGCAGATCCGCGAGGGCTGGCACTACGTCACCCGGCACCCGGTGCTCGGGCCGTGTGCCGCCGACGCCACCGCGGTCAACTTCGTCTGCGGCGGACTGATGGCGCTCACCCCGGTGTTCCTGGTCCGCACCCTCGACGCGCCGGCCGCCGCGGTCGGCGCCCTGATGGCCACCGGGGGCCTGGGCAGCCTGGTGGGCGCCGCCCTGACCCCCCGTCTGGTCGCCCGGATCGGCAGCGGCGGGGCGCTGCGCTGGTCCGCGCTGGTCGCCTCCCTCTTCGTCTTCCTGCTCCCGGCGGCCGGGCCCGGCTGGGCGACGCTGGTGTTCGCCGTCGGCAACGCGGGCTTCTCGGCGGGGGTGGTGGTCACCAGCATCGTCACCCGCACCCACCGGCAGACCCAGACCCCGCCCGAGCTGCTGCCCCGGGTGATGGCCACCGTGCGCTTCGTCTCCTGGGGCGCCATCCCGGTCGGCGCCCTCGCGGCCGGTGCCGCGTCCACCGCCTGGGGGTCGCGGACGGCGCTGCTGCTGCTGGCCGTCGCCAGCCTCGCGAGTCCGGCGATCCTGCTGGCCGGTCCGATCCGCCGGCTCCGCGACCTCGCCTGACGGCGGGGGACCGGCCGGGGCGGCCGGGGCACACCGGCCGGGGCGGCCGCCCCGGGCCGGCGTCGGCGGCGGTGGGTCAGCCCGCGTCGCCGCGCAGGTGCGCGAGGACGGCGAGGACCCGGCGGTTGCCCTCCGCCGGGTCGAGGTCCAGCTTCATGAAGATGTTGCCGGAGTGCTTGACCACCGAGGCCTCGGTGACGCTCAGCCGGGCCGCGATCGACTGGTTGTTGTAGCCCTCGGCCATCAGCGCGAGCACCTCGCGCTCACGCGGGGTCAGCCGGCCCAGCGGGCGCACCGCCGTGTGCTGGGCCAGCAGCACCCGGACCACCTCCGGGTCGATGACGGTCTGTCCGTCGGCGACCCGGCACAGCGTGTCCAGGAACTCGGCGACCTCGCCGACCCGGTCCTTCAGCATGTAGCCGAGTCCGCCCCGGCCCTGCCCGTCGCCCAGGAGCAGCTGGGTCGCGTACGCCGTGGCGACGTACTGGGAGAGCACCAGGACGGGCAACCGCTCGTACCGGCCCCGCAGTTCGAGCGCCGCCCGGAGCCCCTCGTCGCTGAAGCCGGGCGGCATCCGGACGTCGGTGATGACGATGTCGGGCCGGTGCGCGTCCACGGCCTCGGCGAGGGCCCGGGCGTCCCCGACGGCGGCGGCCACCTCGTGGCCGCTGCGGGCGAGGATCTCGGTGAGACCGGCCCTGAGCAGGACGGCGTCTTCGGCAAGGACTACGCGGAGCACGGGACCTCCACCCGGAGCTGGGTCGGACCGCCGACGGGACTGGAGACCAGCAGCCGCCCGCGCAGGATCGCCAGGCGGTCCGCGAGACCGGACAGACCGGTGCCCGCGGCGGGATCCGCCCCGCCCCGCCCGTCGTCGATGATCATCAGGATAAGCCGGTCGTCCACCAGCCGTCCGGTGACCTCGATCAGGGCGGCTCCGCTGTGCTTCGCCGCGTTGGCCAGCGCCTCCGTCACCGTGAAGTACGCGGTGGCCTCGACCAGCGGCGGCAGCCGGCGCGGCAGGTCGACCTCCGCCTCCACCGGGATCGGTGAGCGCTGCGCGACCTCCGCGACGGCGGCGGCCAGGCCGTGGTCGGTCAGCACCTGCGGGTGGATGCCGCGCACCAGGTCGCGCAGCTGGTCCAGGGCCCGGCGCGCCTCGGCCCGGCCCCGGGCGACCAGGGCCGCCGCCTCCGGACAGGTGTCCCTCAGCTCCATCTCGGCCAGGCCCAGGGTCATGGTGAGGGCCACCAGCTGCTGCTGGGCGCCGTCGTGCAGGTCCCGTTCGATGCGGCGGCGCTCGGCCTCGAAGGCGTCCGCCAGCCGGGCCCGGGAGCGGGTCAGTTCGATCACCTGGCGGTCCTCCGACTCCCTGCGCGGCGCCAGCAGGAACCACGCGGTCCACACCTGGCCGGCCGTCAGCCAGCCCGCCGCGTAGGCCGACAGCACCACCCCGGCGAGGCCCGCGAGGCCGAACGGCACCGCCGCGAGCGGACCGGGCACCGCGCGGCCGGGGACGATCATCACCGTCTCCGGGGCCAGGGCCCACACCACCACCGGGGACGCCACCAGGAGGCAGGAGAACGCCAGCAGCGCCAGCACGGCCAGCCCGGCCCCGGCGAAGACGACCGCGAGCAGGGCCGCGTACGCCAGCTCCCGCCAGGTGGCCCGCTCGGAGAAGCGGTGGCGCAGCCGCCGCCGGAGCCCGTCGCCCGGCGCCGGTGCGTGCGGGTCGGCGGGCCGCACCCGCTGCACCAGCCGCAGCCGGCACCGCTCCACCCGGGCGACCGGGATGCCCAGCAGCGGCAGGCAGGCCAGCACCGGCAGGCCCACGCCGACCACCGACAGCAGGATCCCGAGCGAGACCAGCACCGCCAGCGCCGACAGCAGCCCCAGGCCGAACAGCGCCCCGACCAGCAGGTGCAGCCAGCAGCGCAACGGCCAGGTCGAGAACAGGAAGGCCGCCGGCCCGCGCCCGAGGGCCCGCCGGACGGCGACGGCCGGCCCGGCACTCCCGTCCGGAGCGTTCACCGCGTCCGGCCCGTCCGGCCCGTCCGGCCCGTCCGGCCCGTCAGCCCCGGCCGCCCTGGCCGCCCCGGCGCACCTGCCGGGCACCGCCGTACCGTCCGCCCCGGCCGTCGTACCGGCCCCATCCGCGAGGGACATCCCTTGCCTTTCCGTCCGGTGATCGTCGAGAACAGCAGCCCCGGCGACCGCCCCCGGTGGTAGGGAAAACCCACCCCCGAACCCTCCGCACAGGCCCACTGTGCGCCCGCGCCCCGGCTGCTGGACTGGTGGTGGCCCGGCCGCGACCGCGGCCCGGAGCGCCACCGCGCCCGCCCGTCCACCGTACGACGCCCCCGGCACCCGTCCGTCCACCGCACCCCGCCGTCCACCGCACCCCGCCGTCCACCGCACCCCGCCGTCCACCGCACCCCGCCGTCCACCGTACGACGCCCCCGGCGCGCCGGGAGCCCGAGAGAGGCCCCGCCTTGAGCACCACACTGATCGTCACCAACGACTTCCCGCCCCGGCAGGGCGGCATCGAGACCTTCGTGCACGCGATGGCCACCCGGGTGCCCGGCCACGACGTGGTCGTCTACACCTCCGCCGAGCCCGGTGCCGAGGCCTTCGACGCGGGCCTGCCCTTCCCCGTGGTGCGCGACCCGGCCCGGATGCTGCTGCCCACCCGCCGGGTCACCGAGCGCGCGGTGCGGCTGGTCCGGGAGCACGGCTGCGACCGGGTCTGGTTCGGTGCGGCGGCCCCGCTCGCCGCCATGGCGCCCGCGCTGCGCCGGGCCGGCGTCGAGCGCGTCGTCGCCACCACGCACGGCCACGAGATCTGGTGGGCCCGGGTGCCCGGCGCGCGCCGCCTGCTGCGCCGGGTGGGCGACGGGGCCGACGTGGTCACCTACCTCGGCGAGTACACCCGCGCCCGGATCGCCCCGGCGCTCGGCCCCCGGGCCCGGCTCGCCCGGCTGGTGCCCGGTGTCGACCCGGCCGCCTTCGCCCCCGGGGCGGCGGCCGGGGGCGGCCGGGAGGTCCGGGACCGGTTCGGGCTGTCCGGCCGCGCGGTGGTGCTGAGCGTGGCCCGCCTGGTGCCGCGCAAGGGCCAGGACGTGCTGATCCGCGCCCTGCCGCTGATCCGCCGCGCGGTGCCGGAGGCCGCCCTGCTGATCGTCGGTCAGGGCCCGGACGAGCGGCGGCTGAGGAGGCTCGCCGACCGCCTCCCGCAGGACTCGCGGGACTCGGTCGTCTTCGCCGGCGGCCGCGGGCACCACGAGCTCCCGGCCTACTACGCGGCGGCCGAGGTCTTCGCCATGCCCTGCCGGACCCGCCGGGCCGGGCTGGAGGCCGAGGGGCTCGGCATCGTCTACCTGGAGGCCGCGGCGGCCGGCCTGCCCGTCGTCGTCGGCGACTCGGGCGGCGCCCCCGACGCGGTGCTCGATGGCCGTACCGGCGCCGTCGTCGACGGCCGGGACGTGCGGGCCGTCGCCGAGGCCGTCATCCGCCTGCTGGCCTCCCCGGAGGGTGCGGCGATGGGGCGCGAGGGCCGGGACTGGGTGGCCCGGGAGTGGACCTGGGAGGCCTCCGCCGACGAGCTGACCCGGCTGCTCACCCCCGACGCGCGGACCCCCGGGCCGCACGGCCCCGACGCGCGGACCCCCGGGCCGCACGGCCCCGACGCGCGGACCCCCGGGGCGCGCACCTCCGGCCCGTGACCGCCCGGCAGACGAGCGCCCCGCCCTTGACCGCCCGGCAGACGAGCACCCGGCCCTGAGCACCCGCCCGGCGGCCCGCCCCCGGCGGGGGAGGCGCAGGTCGGCCGGGCTCCGGGCGCGCCCCTTCCGACCGGCTCCCGGTGATCGTCTCCGCCGCCACCCCTGACCGCCCAGTTTCACCCGTCGGTCAAGGACGTGGCTGCGCGTCGGCCGTTCCGCGAGGCTCGGCCAGGCACGTTCGTCGGCAGTGGACCAAGGGGGTTGGCAGCGTGGCGGTCGTCGGTCGCGGTGCGCCGGGCCGGACGGCGGTGGCCCCGGCCGCCGCTCGCGGCCACCGCCCGGCCGGTCCGCCGCACCGGTCGGCCCGGGTGCTCCCCGTGCACCCGGTCCCGACCGGGACGCGCGACCGGCGCGGAGCGGCCGCCCCCGGAGAGGGTTCCGGTGGAGCGGGTCGCCCCGGCGGGTCCCCCCGACGGCCCCGGACGGTACGAGGACGCCCGCCCGGGGCCCGCCGGCCACTGCTCGGCGCGATACCGACAGTTCCGCCGGGCGGCGGAACGGAAGGATGGTTTGTGTGAAAAGGCTTGTCATCGAACCCAGTGAGCGCCGGCAGATCGACTGGCTGGTCGACGAGGTGCTCGACGAGTACGGCCAGTGGGACCCGGTGCAGTTCGTCCCGCACGCCAAGGCGGTGGCCGAGTCGCTGCCCATCCGGGTGCGCCAGTTCTTCCGGCGGGTGCAGTCGGACGAGGCCGACGTGGCGGTGCTGTCGGGGCTGCCGCTGAGCCCGGACCTGGAGCCGACCCCGACCGGCTGGGACATGGCGGAGAAGCTCGGCGCCGGCACCCGTGAGGAGGTCGTGCTGACGCTGTGCAGCGCCGTGCTCGGCGAGGCGTTCGCCTGGGGCAACCAGCAGAACGGCCGCATCGTGCACGACGTGTGCCCGGCGCCCGGCAAGGAGCGCTCGGAGACCAGCGGCAGCAGCACGGCCCCGCTGTCGCTGCACACCGAGGACGCCTTCCACCAGTGCCGCTGCGACTACGTGGCGCTGTACTGCCTGCGCAACCCGGACCGGATCGGCACCACCGTGGTGCGCGCCGAGCGGCTCGCCCTGCCGGAGCGGCTGTCCGGGATCCTGTCCGAGCGGCGGTTCCACCACCGCCCCGACCAGTCGCACGTCGGCCCGCAGGGGCACTCCAGCGGGGTGGCGGAGGTGGACGCGATCCTGTTCGGCCCGCCGGAGTCGCGCTATCTGCGCATCGACTTCGACGACACCTGCGCCGCGGACGAGGACGACCGGGAGGCGCGGGAGGCGATCACCGAGCTGTACGGGTACGTGGTCGCCGCCCAGGAGCGGGTGGCGCTGGAGCCCGGTGACGCGATCTTCCTCGACAACTACCGGGTCGTGCACGGGCGGGAGCCGTTCGAGCCCCGCTACGACGGCACCGACCGGTGGCTGAAGCGGGTCAACCTGATCCGGGACCTGCGCCGGGTGTTCGTGGCGACCGAGGCCAGGTCGCGGATCATCGGGTGAGTCCGCTGCCGGCCGTCCGGGCGCGGACGGCGGTGACGGCCCGCCGTCCGCGCTGACGGCCCCGTCCCCGTCCCCGCCCGGACCCGGCGAGCTCCGTGAGGCTCCCGGACCGGGTGCCGTCAAGGAGGTTGAACCACAGGGAAAACACCTGGCGGCGGCCTTGTCCGCGCCACGTCCACCGGTGTTGGCTAAGGCCCGTGGACCTCTGCACCGGTAGCACGCTGTGCTGATCTCGAATCCGGGTGCCGGCCGGCGGGCGTCCGCGAACGCGTCCCCGCCGGCGGCGGCCCCGCTGAACTGCCGGCAGGCGCTCGCCCTCGGGCCGCGCCTGCTGCTGACCTCCCGGTGGCCGTGGCGCTCGCTCGGCTACCTGTCCTGCGGTGCGCTCGTGGTCTTCGTGATCATGGTCGCGGCGATGAACGGGCTGTTCCCGCTCGGCACCCTGCCCGACTACGCCCAACTGGTGGTGATGGTCCTGCTGGCCGCCCTGGTCGGGATGCCGGTCGCCGGAGCGGAGCGCCGCCGGCTGCGGATCGTGGACACCGAGCCCGTCGGGGACCCGCACGTCGCCCCGGACCAGCCCGGCCTGAAGGCGTGGCTCTGGCTGCGCATCAGCGAGGCGGCGACCTGGCGCGAGTTCAGCTACGCGATCTCCCTGACCGCCGTCCTGCCGCTGATCGACTTCGGCGGCGTCGCCCTGGTGGGGAGCGTGCTCATCCTCATCGCCTCCCCGTTCCTGGAGCCCTTCGTCGACCTCGGCCCGCTGATCGTCTTCGGCCAGTGGCACGTCTCCGGCCCGCTCGACCGGGTGATGGTGGTCTTCCTGGGCCTGGCGCTGCTCCCGCCGACCGCCTACACGGTGACCGTGCTGGCCGCCGTCCGGGTGTCGTTCGCACGCCTGCTGCTGGCGCCCCGGGAGTCCGAGGTCGTCGCCCGCGTCCAGGAGCTGACCCGCTCGCGGATCCGCCTCGCGGACGCGTTCGAGGCCGAGCGCAAGCGGATCGAGCGGGACCTCCACGACGGCGCGCAGCAGCGGCTGGTCGGGCTGATCATGACGCTCGGCATGGTCGAGCACGGGCTGGAGGACGAGCAGTCCGACCGCGCCCGCCTGGTGGCCCGGGCCCGCCGGGAGGCCGAGGGCGCGCTGGCCGACCTGCGGGAGCTGATCCGCGGCATCCACCCCCAGCTGCTGACGGACCGAGGCGTCCCGGCCGCGGTCGCCGAGGTCGCCGACCGCAGCCCGGTGCCGGTGCTCGTCGACATCACCATGGCGCAGCGCCTGGTGCCCGCCGTGGAGACGGTGGCCTACTTCGCGGTGAAGGAGGCGCTCACCAACGTGGTGAAGCACAGCCAGGCCCGCGCGGCCTGGGTGACCGGCGCCCGGGACGGGGAGCGCCTGGTGCTGTGCGTCGGCGACGACGGGGTGGGCGGCGCCCGGTCCGAGGACGGCCGCGGGTTGCAGGGCCTTGCCGATCGCGTCGCCGTGGTGGGGGGCAGGCTCAAACTGCTCAGCCCGCCCGGCGGCCCAACCGAACTCACCGTGGAGCTGCCGTGGCGAACACCCGATTCCGCATAGTGCTCGCCGAGGACGCCGTCCTGCTGCGGGACGGACTCGTCGAACTGCTGGAACGCTTCGGGCACGAGGTGGTGGCGGCGGTCGGCGACAGCCGCGACCTGATCAAGGCGGTCGAGCAGCACCGGCCCGACATCGTGGTGACCGACGTGCGGATGCCGCCGGACTTCAACGACGACGGCCTGCGGTCGGCGATGGAACTGCGCGGCCGCTACCCGGAACTCGCCGTCCTGGTGCTCACGCAGTACGCCGCGACGGCCTACGCGTGCGAGCTGCTGGAGTCCGGCGAGCACTCCCGCGGCGGCCTCGGCTACCTCCTGAAGGACCGGATCGGCGGGGTGTCCGAGTTCCTGGTGGCGATCGAGTCGGTGGCCACCGGCGGCACGGTCATCGACCAGGAGGTCGTCTGGCAGCTGCTGCGGCGCCGGCAGATGAACGAGCCGCTGAGCCGGCTCACCTCGCGGGAGCAGGAGGTGCTGGGGCTGATGGCGGAGGGGAAGACGAACGCCGCCGTCGCGGAGGCGCTGAACGTCAGCCAGCCCACGGTCGCCAAGAACATCGGCAACATCTTCCTGAAGCTCGGCCTCTCCGAGGGCGACGGCCACCGCCGGGTGCTGGCCGTGCTGACGTACCTGCGGTCCTGAGCGGCGGCGCACCCGCGGTCCCGGCCGCGGGTGCGCCCGTCCGGCCCGCGCTCCCGAATGTCCAATTTCACCTGTCGGTCAAGGACATGGCTGCCCGTCGGCGGTTCCGCGAGTCTCGACGGGACCGGTTCGTCAGCAATGGACAGAGGGGCCTACATGGTTAACAGCGTGGTGGTCGTCGGCGGCGGTACAGCGGGCTGGATGACGGCGTCCTACCTGAACACGGCGTTCGGCGACCGGGTGAAGGTGACCCTGGTCGAGTCGAAGAACGTGCCCTCGATCGGTGTGGGCGAGGCCACCTTCAGCACGATCCGGCACTTCTTCAACTACCTGGGCGTGGACGAGCGCGACTGGATGCCGGAGTGCCGCGCCACCTACAAGCTCGCGGTCCGCTTCGAGGACTGGCGCGAGCCCGGCCACACCTTCTACCACCCGTTCGAGCGCAACCGCGTGGTGGACGGCTTCCCGCTCACCGACTGGTGGGTGCAGAAGCAGCCCACCGACCGGTTCGACAAGGACGCGTTCCTCATCTCGTCGCTGTGCGACGCGGAGCGCTCGCCGCGCCACCTGGACGGCTCGCTCTTCGACAGCACCTTCGAGCGCGGCGAGGACTACCGCACCACCCTGACCGAGCAGAACACCCAGTTCCCCTACGCGTACCACTTCGACGCGGCGATGCTGTCGAAGTACCTGACCCGCTTCGGCGTGGAGCGCGGGGTCCGCCACGTGCTCGACGACGTGGTGGACGTCGTCCTCGACGACCAGGGCGCGATCGACTACGTCCGCACCCGCGAGAACGGCGACCTGCACGGCGACCTGTTCGTCGACTGCACCGGCTTCCGCAGCCTGCTGGTCGCCAAGGCGCTGGAGGAGCCGTTCATCTCCTTCCAGAACCACCTGCCCAACGACAGCGCCGTGGCGCTGCGCGTGCCGGTGGACATGGCCGAGTACGGCATCCGCCCGGCCACCACCGCGACCGCGAAGGACGCCGGCTGGATCTGGACGATCCCGCTGTTCGAGCGGCTCGGCACCGGCTACGTGTACGCCAGCGAGTACAGCACCCCGGAGGAGGCCGAGCGCACGCTGCGCGAGTTCGTCGGCCCGGCGGGGGAGAACGCGACCGCCAACCACATCAAGATGCGGATCGGCCGCAGCGAGCGCGCGTGGGTGAAGAACTGCGTGGCGATCGGCCTGTCCAACGGCTTCGTCGAGCCGCTGGAGTCGACCGGCATCTTCATCATCCAGAACGGCATCGAGCAGCTGGTCAAGAACTTCCCGGTCGGCCAGGCGGAGACCGACGAGCGGCTGCGCGCGGCGTACAACCGGCAGGCCGCCAACGTCATGGACGGCCTGCGGGAGTTCATGGTGCTGCACTGGTACGCCTCGCGCCGCACCGACAACCAGTACTGGCAGGACACCAAGACCCGGGAGATCCCGGACGGCCTGGCCGAGCGCCTGGAGCAGTGGAAGGTCAAGCTGCCCGACCAGGACTCGATCTACCCGCACTACCACGGGTTCGAGTCGTACTCCTACCGCGCGATCATCCTCGGCCTCGGCGGGCTGCCGGTGCAGCCGCTGCCCGTGCTGGGCAAGCTCGACGGCTCCGCTGCCGACCGCGAGTTCCGGCTGGTGGCCGACCAGACCGCCACGCTGCTGGAGAAGCTGCCCAGCCAGTACGAGTACTTCGCCCACCTGCACGGCCTTCCGCCGGAGAAGCGCAAGGCGGGCACGGCGCGATGAACATCGCCGACTTCGCGGCTGGGACCAGCCACGTGGTGCTCGCGCTGCTGGCCGTGCTCCTGGTCGCGTTCGTCGGCCGCGCGGTGAGCCGGCGGCTGCGCCAGCCCACGGTCATCGCGGAGATCGCCTTCGGGCTCGCGCTCGGTCCGATCCTGATCTCCCTCGGCGGCAAGAAGGCCCTGCTGCCCCCGGACACGGTCGGCTGGCTGCGCGACATCGGGCACGTCGGGCTGGTGCTGTTCCTGGTCGGTGTCGCGCACGAGCTGCGCCGCACCAAGGCCCCGGCCCGCGGCCGGCTGATCGGCTGGACCACCGCGGGCTCGCTGGTGGTGCCGCTCCTGGCGGGCTGCGTGTTCGCGGCGGCCGTCCTGGCCGATCCCGTGCTGCGGGGCGACGCGCCCACCGCGTCGCTGGTGCTGCTGCTGGCGGTCTCGCTGTCGGTGACCGCCGTCCCGGTGCTCGCCCGCATCCTGGAGGAGCGGGAGCTGTTCGACACCCCCGTCGGCAAGCTCTCGATGACCGCGGCGATGATCATCGACGTGGTCGCCTGGCTGCTGCTCGCGCTGGCGGTCGGACTGGCCGCGGGCGGGCCCGGGGGCATGCCGCGGATCATCGCGGTGGTCGCGGTCGGCGTGGCCGCGATGTTCTGCGTCGGCCGGCTGCTGGGCCACGCCGCCGTCACGCGGTTCCGGGACCGGTTCGGCCGGTTCACCGCCGTCCTGGTCGGAGCGGCCGGCCTGGCGGGCTCCTGGGCGTTCCAGGAGCAGGGGGTGACCGAGATCTTCGGCGCCCTGCTGGTCGGGCTCGCCATCCCGCCCGACGGCTGGCACCGCGTGGTGGAGATGGTCACCCGGATCGGTCGGCCGCTGGTGCCGGTGTTCTTCGTGGTCACCGGGATCAACGTGTTCTCCGGGCAGTTGGGCGGGACACCGTGGTTCGCGATCGTGCTCGCCGTGGTCCTGGGCATCGCCGGCAAGGTCGGCGGCGGCTTCCTCGGGGCCAGGGTCGGCGGTGCGTCCACGCCCGACGCGATCCGCGTCGGGGTGCTGGTCAACACCCGGGGCCTGACCGAACTGGTGGTGCTCCAGGCGGGATACAGCGCCGGGATCCTCACCGCGCCGGTGTTCCTCGCCCTGGTGATCATGGCGCTGGTGACCACGGCGATGACCGGACCGTGCTACGCCCTGCTCGAACGACGTTCGGCACGCCGCTGGAACGTGGCTGCCCTGGCCCAGGAAGTAGGCAGGTGACCATGACGGAGTCCCGAGTGGAGGACGGCACCGTGGGGCACTCCACCACGATGACGGTGGTCGCTCCCGCGGAGTTCCGTTCGCTGATGTCGACGTTCCCCACCGGTGTGGCCATCGTGACCACCTCGGACCTCGACGGGCAGCCGTGGGGCATGACGTGCTCCTCGGTGTCCAGCGTCGCGGTGGACCCGCCGACCCTGCTGGTGTGCCTGCGCGAGGGGAGCCCCACCCTGGCGGCGATGCTTCGCCGTTCCACCTTCGCGGTGAACCTGCTGCACGCCAGGGCCGGCGCGACGGCGGACCTGTTCGCCTCCGGGACCCCCCACCGGTTCGACCTGGTGCGCTGGTCGGCCGACCCGGAGGCGGCGGGTCCGCACCTGACCGACGACGCCCACGCGATCGCCGACTGCCGGGTCAGCCGGACGGTCTCGGTCGGCGACCACACCGTGGTGTTCGGCGAGGTGTTCCGGGTGGCGCACCCGGCGGCGCCGGACCGGTCGCCGCTGCTGTACGGAATGCGCAAGTACGCGTCCTGGTCCGTCCTCTGACGGACGCTCCGCCTGGGAGAGCCGGTCCGTGCGGGTCATCTGATGCGATGACCCGCAC
>NZ_JBHTRF010000116.1:0-12763 GCF_042796115.1 Kitasatospora sp. NPDC056446
CATCCGGTTGATCCGGATACCCGGGTACTGGCAGACCGAGCCCGGCGACATCGTCATGTCCGACATCGGGATCTGGTTGGGCCGCAGGTTGTAGTAGACCCGGAGGTAGGCGTCGTCGGTGAAGCGCTTCCAGGCGAGGGTGTCACCCTCGTTCTGTGCCTTCAGCCCGAAGGTGATGGTCGGCCAGCCCCAGTTGGCGGCGTCCTGGACGAGGTTGCGCACCGCGCCGTCCTCGCCGTACTCCAGCCAGCCGCCGGGGCAGTTGCCGCTCCAGCCCTTGGCGGTGTTGATGGTCTGGAGGTAGCGGCTCCAGAAACCGTTGGCGTTCTGGGCGTTCCAGGTCAGACCGGGACCGATGTAGCCGGTGCTCCACAGCTCGACCGGGCGGGCGTCACAGGAGTACGACCAGCTCTCGTAGGTGCCGAAGGTCGCGGAGAGGACCTGCTTGCCGACGAACGGGTTCGCCACCTGGAAGAACGCGCGCTTGACGTCGGTCGGCGCGCAGCGCGAGGTGTCGCCGCAGTAGCCGACGCCCCAGTCGTGGACGTAGTTGCTGTTGTACGTGAAGTGCCAGTACGGCTGGTTGGGGTAGGTCCGGGAGACGCCCGCCCAGTCGCCGGCGTGCGGGGTGTTCCACGCCGGGTCGATCATCACCGGGTAGACGGTGTCCGCGGCGTCCAGCATGCCCTGGTCGGGCGACAGCACCAGGCCGTCCTTGGGCAGCTCGACCTTGAGACGCGTCATCTTCGCGCCCTCGCCGGGCAGATCGCCGTAGCCGGCGGCGGCGGGGTCGTTCTGCGCAGGGGCGGCGACCTCGGCCTGCGGGGCGGCCTTGAGAGCCTTCGGGGCGTCCGCCGGTACGGCCGGCTTGGAGGAGTCCCACATCACCGGGACGGGCGCCTCGAAGACGGTGCCGCCGCCTGACGGGTCCTTCGCCTTCAGGGTGCCGTCCGCCTCCTGGCTGAACGTCAGACCGTTCCCCTGGAGGCCGAGCCGCAGCTGGTCCAGCTCCGGGTTCTTCGCGGCCTCGGGCGTGTGCACCACGATGACCTGGGTGAACCCGGTCTTGGTGGCGGACAGCCGCAGGTCCACATCCGGCAGGATCGACGCGTACTCGGCCGTCGCGCCGTTGACCACCGGCTTGGGCAGCGGCTTCGGCCAGCTGAGCTTCAGCTCCTTGCCGGCCCGCGCCATCGTGACCAACGGCGCGCTGCCGCCACCCGAGAACCGCAGGTCCGCGGTCGAGCCCTTGGGCGCGACGGCGCCGCCGGGCACGGACTGCAGCGTCGGGTCGAGCTCCACCCAGGCGCCATTCTTGCGCACCCGCTTCGGCTGGACGTACGTGGTCGTCGTGAGCTTGCCGTCGGGCTGGGCCACGGTGTCACTGGTCTCGCTGCGCTTGGCGAGCACCTCCACCGGCTTGCCCGTACTGGCGGCCTCGTGAACGGCCAGGGTCTCGGCGGTGTCCTGGGAATCCGTCGCGCCGGGCGGAGGTGCCCCCCCGGCCATGGCGGCGGCGGCCGGCACCACCGCGGTCGCGGCCAACGCGACCACGGCGAGTGCCGCGGCGAGCACGCCGCCCGACCGTCTTGCTGCTGTTCTCACTGTACGTAAGCTCCGACTTCCGGTATGCGGGAAATGATCGAGCGGATCTTCACGGACAGCTAAAAGGAATGTCAACGCTTCATCAGAAAAGCATGAGAAAAGCGTCCCTGGCGCGACTGGGCCAGGTGGGGCAGCTCGGGTGAAATCGGATGAACCGGCGATTTGCACGTGAGGAAGATCACGCCATCAGGGTTCGATGCGGGCCGGCCCCGAGGCCCTTGCCATGGCGCCGAAACGGTGACTCACCGCACCGGCCTCCTGGCCGGACCGCCGGGGCGGCGGCGTCCTGTCGCATCATCACCGCTGGTCATCCGGGGTCTTCGAGGCGGGGCGGGCGCGGCGGCGGTGGTCGGCGGACCCACGGCCGAGCCCCGGGTGCGGGACGTACACGAAGGGCGAATGGTTCCCGGGCACGGTGGGCCATGCGGACGGAGCGGTGCGGCGAACCGCCCCGGTGGCGCGCCGAAGCGGGGGTGAACACGCCGTCCGGGAATCACCTTTCCCGCCGCTCGCTCGACAGATCAAATAACTCGGCTTTCCAGTCGACGAGTTGTCGGAACGTTGGCCGAACACCGGTTTTTGGGGGCCTATTTCAGGAGGTGACGCCCCCTATGGGGAGTGCCCCGCCACCTGGCCCCGCCCGCCGCAGCGCTGCGTCGGCACGCACCTCACCCGTCCCCTGGCTAGGCGCCCTACCTCCGGGTGCGGACGCTCACGCGATCCTCCCCGGACAGCGTGGGCCACGTAGGCACCCGTACGGGTTCTCCGCTCCCCGTGCCCGGCAGGGCGGCCCGGATACGGTCGCCGCACCGGCGATGATCCGGATGCCCCGGGGCCACTGGGCCCGCCGGCAGTCCCGACCGATCGGAGCAACTTCCGTGCACCTGCCCCTGCGCCGGGCGTCAGCGGCCCTGCTGCCGGCCCTCACCGCCGTCACGGCCCCGGCCGCGCTCGCCGCCCCCGCCGCGCACGCCGACCACGCCGTCGAACCGCCCGCCGCCGTACGGGCCTTGACCGTGGCGCACTCCGCCAGGGCCGTGCCCGGGCAGTACATCGTCACCCTCAACACGGACAGTCCTCCGACCCCCGCTCGCCGCACTCCACCGACCAGACCAGGCTGTACTCCACCGCCCGGTGGGTCACCTCGCGCTTCTGCGAGAAGGACATCCTGCGCTCGCCGGAACTGCGGACGGTGGCCGTCACCGACGCGGACGGAACCCCCGGCCCGCACCACTGAACGCGCCGCAGCGGGTGCGCGGGAGCGCCTGCACGGCGGTCCCGCGCACCGGGGTCAGGACGACACCGTCTTGCTCGTCAGGAGCGTTCCCTGGGCGTCGTACGCGGCGAGCTTGATCCCTTCGAGTGGGAACGCCGTCGAACTCTTGGGGGCCTTGAGATCGGGCGCCCAGAGATAGCCGCTGGCGAAGCCCGGGGTGCCCGGCAGTGAGACGACGGTGGCCCAGTACGCGCGGCCGTCCAGCTCGATGGTCATCCGGGCCACCTGCCCGGGCCCGTGGTAGACGAGGTTGTACAGGGCCTCCTGGTGCTGCGGGGGGCTCCCGTAGTACTGCATGGTGATCTCGGTCGCGTTGCCCCCCCAGGAGTGCCCGCCGCATCCCGGACCGCTCCCGTAGGCGGGGGCGTCGTGGATGCAGATCTCCCGGTCCTTCAGCCGCATCCACCAGTCCGGGCGGCCCAGCGGCAGCTCCTGGCCGGGCTCCACCACCACAGGCTCGGGAGCCGGCCCCTCCGGTACGAGCGGAGCCTGCGAGGCCGGTGCGACGGCCTGGGCCCCCTGCTGCGCGGACAGCACCGCGCCCGTTCCGGACAGCACCGCGAGCGCGGCCGCCACGGCCGACGCGCCCACCGCCACCCGGCGCCCCCGCCGCTGCCGGCGCACGTGGTCCCGTACCGGCCCGGCGGACCAGTCCGCCACCGCGACCCGGGCCGCCTCGTCCCGCAGGGCGTCGCGCACCATGTCCTCGGTGTCCATCACCTGTTGCCTCCGTTCGTGCCGTCGGTCGTCGAAGCGGTGCCCGTGGAGTACGGGGCCAGCGCCGGGTGCCGGCGCAGTTTCGCCAGGCCCCGGCTGGCCTGGCTCTTCACGTTGCCCAGCGAACAGCCCAGGATCTCGGCGACCCGGTGCTCGCTCATGTCCTCCCAGTAGCGCAGGACCACCACGGCCCGCTGGCGCTGCGGCAGTTCCGCCAGTGCCTGGAGCAGCACCGAGCGCTCCTCGACATCGCGGTGGCCGCCGCCGCCGGCGTGCGCCCGGTCGGGGAGCACGGGCGTGAGCAGTTGCCTGACCCGGCGCCTGCGGTGGCGGCTCAGGTTGTTGTTCACCAGGGCCCGGTGGACATAGGCGTCCGGCTCCTCCAGGCGGCTGATCCGGGACCAGTTCCTGAAGACCTTCGCGAACGTCGCCTGCACCACGTCCTCGGCCTCGTGGTAATCGCCCGTGAGCAGGTAGGCGGTGCGCACCAGCCGTCGCCAGCGCGTGGCGGCGAACCCCTCGAAGTCGAGCTCCCACGGGCCGGGGCCGCCCGCGGAAGCCGGTGCCATGACGGACGGGGGCGGGTCCTCCACCGGGACGGGCAATATGCTCGCGGTCATCCAGTTCCTCTTCGCATCCGCGGGACGACCCGACCGGGCCGTCGCTCTGCCCTACTCACCTCCGCGCCGCCGCAAGGGTTGCACGCCGGCACCGGCACATCCGGCTGATCCACGCCGGGGAGCACCCCGACCGCTGACGAACCGAACGCCGGACGGCCGGGCCGCCTGCAGCCCGCCGCCCGCTGTCGGTCCGTGAGGGTGGGCGGCCCTGGGACGGTGTCGGAATCAGACGACGTAGCGGTCGTCGTAGTCCCCGCCGGCGCAGAACTCGCGGTGTTCGCTGATGTCGGTGGCCACCCAGCCGTCGCCTTCCTCGCACTGGACGACGGTGACGGGCGGTTCGACGTGGCGGACGTGCGTGGCGGCGCCGGCCGTGCCCGCGGCCAGGGGGAGAGCGGTGACGACGAGGACGGTGAGGGCGGCGATACGCCTGGTGACGGTCATGTCCGGACAACGACCCGGTGTGCGTGCCGTCACCACCACCTCACCCGTCCGGCAGGTGTCGGCCACCTGGTCGCCGTCCCGCCGTCCCGCCCGCTGTGCCGACGTCGACGTCGACGTCGACCTCGCGTGCTGCGCCCACCCGTCGCTGCCCCCGCTGCCGTTCCGGTCGAGCCTGCCCCTGGGGGATCTGGGGGATCTGGGGGATCTGGGGGCTGCGGGGGTGCGGGGACTGTGTCATCGGGTCCCCCGTTCGGAGAAAAGCGTTAGCGCGTGCGGTCGTTCGGATGATGGGGTGGCGTGGTGACGAACCACGGTGAGGCTGCGATTGTCCGCCCGTTGACGCTGGCCTGGGTACGACGGCACCTGGAGGCCGGCGAGCGGATCGTCGGAGCCGAGGCGCTGCACGGCGGCGCCACCGCCGAGATGCGGAGGCTGGCCATCGGCACGCGGGACGGCGGCACCCGGTACCTGGTGCTGCGCTCCTTCGTCGACCCGACCCGGCAGGGGCCGGCCGAGGACCTCCTGCACAGGGAGGCCGACGCCCTGACCACCCTCACCGCAACCGACGTGGCCGCTCCTGGGCTCGTCGCCGTGGATCCGACCGCCGAGTACTGCGAGTACCCCTCGCTCCTCATGACCCACCTGCCGGGCCGCACGTTCCTCGACGACGAGGGGCTGGAGACGCGCCTTCCCCTGCTGGCCCGTCAACTCGTGGCGATCCACGCGGTGCGGCCGGCCGGCCGGCCCCGGGAGTACGTGGCGCTGTCGACCGCCGATACGGTCGTGACCCCCGAGGGCGCCGACGCGGCGGCATGGGCCGCGGCGATCGACGTGATCCGCGAGCCCGCGCCGCGCTATGAAGGGCGGTTCCTGCACCGGGACTTCCAGCCCGGCAACGTGCTGTTCGACCTGCCGTCCGAGGACCCGGCCGCTGCCACCGGTGCCCGGATCACCGGCGTCGTCGACTGGGCGGCCGCCTCCTGGGGCCCGGCGGACCTCGACGTGGCGCACTGCTCCACCAACCTCGCCCTGCTGCACGGCCCGGCGTGGGGCCTGCGCTTCACCGAGGCGTACCAGGAAGCCGGCGGGACACTGGCCGCGGCCGCGCGCGAGCGGCTGTACTGGCGGGTGCGGAGCCCGCTGGCGTTCTCGGAGGAAGTGCGGTGGGTGGCGCAGCCGTGGCAGGAGGCAGGACGGACCGAGCTGACGACACGGGTCATGGAGGAACGGCTGGACGCCTACCTCACCTTCCTGATGGACACACCGGACTGAGCCGGGGCGCCCGCCGCCCGGCCCGCCCGCCCCTTGCCGCCGTCCTGCCGTCGCCGTCCGTGTCACCGATTCCGGGAAGCTGATTGATCGGTGACAGCGAAGTCGGGAACGTGCGTGGTCGCGGACGTCTGTCGTGCTCGGCGACGCAGCCTCGCCGGAGAACACTCACCCGGCAGGGGGAGGCCGATCGTTCGGGCGGTCGATGCCACACCACGGCGGTCGATGCGACGTTCGGGGTATGGCTGGTGACGGACGAATGTCGAGGACCCTCTGGTGTATGCAGTGGCGGGGATGGCCGGGCTGGGTGGGCCGGGTGACAGTGCTGTGGGCGGCGATCTACGGTGCGTTCGGGCTTGCCTGCGCCCTGAGCGGGACGCCGGTGTTCCACCACGGCGTCATCCGCGGTGCCGCCGCGCTCGACTGGGTTGTCGTGGCGGTGGGCGCACTGGCGGCGCTGGTCTGCGGGGCGGTGGTGCGCCACGGGCTGCGGCCGGCGCTGCGGGTGTCGCTCTGGGTGCTCTGCGGACTCACGGCGATCACCGCGTTCAGTCTGCTGATGGACGTGATCACGCTGATGACCGGCGAGGGAGTGGACGACCGGGTGGCCGCCGCGAACCGTTCGCTGGCAGCTGCCGGCGCGCTCCTGCTTGCGGCCACTGCCCGAGCTGACCGTCGCCCGACTGCCGGCGCTGCCGCGCCGCCACCCTCTCTCGCCCCGTTGCGGGTCCAACTCGCCGCCTGCGCCGGGAGTGTGGCCTTCCTTCCGTATGTCGCGATGAAGCTGGTCTGGGTGTTCGGCGGCACCTTCGCCGGGATCAGCGGCCAGGAGATGATCGCGGTCTCCGAACGCAATGGCGCCTCGGGGATCTGGCTCACCCTCGAATCCTGGGGCCTGGATTCCACCGTTCTGCTGGGCGTCCTCGGCGTCTTCCTGCTGTGGGGGCTGGTCTGCCCGTGGGGTCAGGCCTTCCCGCGCTGGACACTCTTCCTGCGCGGCCGACGTGTTCCCCGCTGGCTCCCGCTGACCCCGGCGTTGATCGGCGCCGCCACCCTCGCTCCCTACGGAGTGCTCGGGCTCGGCTACTGCACCCTGGCCACGGCCGGCGTGGTGACGATGCGGAAGGGCGACGCCCCTTCCTCGGGGGACGCGCTGCTGATGAGTTGGATCGGCATGGTCGCGTTTGCCACGTACGGTGTCGCGCTGACCATCGCCGCCCGCTCGTACTGGCTCCGCACCCGTGGGGTCGACCAGCCACCGGTTCACACCGAGTGACATCCGCGGCCGGTCAGCTCCCGCCGGAGAAGGTGACTCCGTACCGCGTCAGCCGGGATCAATCCCCGGGCCTCGTCACGGACATCGCCACGGGAACGGAGGGCCACCCGGGAAGGTGGTGAGAGACGTCGGCTCCCGCGGCTGATCCGCCCCGGCCACGGCGGCGTACGTCCGATGGCATGACATCCCGTGCCCGGACACATCGTCAGACGTCTGCGGCGGAACCCAGATGGGACACGGCCTCCCCGTCCGTGAGGCGACCCATTTCCGGGGAGCACGCATGTCGACGGAGCCGAGCGCACTGACAATGCCCCAGGTGGCCATGACGCTGGCGGCGATCGCGGCGACCGCCGCCACCCCGCGTCCGTCGGGCGAGACGCCGGCGGAGCAGCAGAACCGGATCTTCCTGGGCATCAACCAGCAGTTGGCCGCGTCCTCACTCGCGATCGGGAGCGAGTGGAGCCTGCAGTGGCTGGCGCTGAGCCCGGACAACGCGAACATGGCGTACCTGGCCGCGAGTCGTTCCGCCAACGTGTTCGCCGTGGTCCTGCGCGGCACGGTCGCCAACGTCACGGACCTACTGGAGGACCTCGACGTGGGTACGGTGGTCCCGTTCGCCGCTGTCGGCTCGCCACCCGCCCCGGTGTCCGTGTCCAAGGGTGCGATGGAGGCGTTCAGCCAGGTCGTCACCATGAGCACGGCCGGTATCACCCTGGTGCAGGCGCTCGCCGACGCCCTCGCCGGGGCCGCGTCGAACCCCACTGTCCACGTCATCGGCCACAGCCTCGGCGGGTGCATCGCCACCATGGTCGCGCCCTACCTCCAGACGCAGACCTGGCCCGGCACCACCCCTCGGTTCGGCCTCTACACCTTCGCCGCCCCCACCGCCGGAGGCACGGACTTCGCGGCCTACGTCGACTCCCTGACCTGGGTCGCCAACGAGCGCTACTACAACGCCTGGGACCTGGTGCCGCAGGCCTGGACCAGTCTCGAAGACGCCAAGCAGTGGTATCCCGACCCGCCCGGCCCGGCAGCGAACGACGACGTCGACGCCGTCATCACGGCAATCGCCGCCCTGCGCGGCCCCCACGGCTACGCCCAGCCAGGCAATGCCAACGAGCTGAACTCGGACTACAAGAACGACTACGACCCGGTGATGGTCAAGAAGTCGCTCCAGGACTTCATGGGCCAGGTCGCCTACCAGCACGCCAACTCCACCTACCTGGGCCTGCTCGGCGCCCCCGACGTGCTGCCGGGCCCAGTGGTGCGGGCCGTCACCCGCAACTTCGGCGCGGCCGGCAGCGCGGTCGTCATCGCCGGCAGCGGCTTCGGCCCGGGCACGGCGGTCGACTTCGGCCCGGTCGCATGCCAGGACCCGGTCGTCAGCAGCGACAGCTCGATCAGCGTCTTCGCACCCCCGGGCGTCGGCGTGGTCGCCGTCCGGGTCACCACCACCCTCGGCACCTCGCCGGCCGTCCCCTTCGGCCAGTTCGCCTACGGCGGCCCCGCCCCGGTGATGATCACCGGCATCGCCCCGGACAAGGGCCGCAAAGGCGACCCCGTCACCATCACCGGCTTCAACTTCGGCTCCGACGCCCAAGTCTTCTTCGGCGACAACCCTTCCCCGTCCGTCCGGATCACGCACACCGGCGAGCCCGGCACACCCGGCGAGATCGTAGCCACCGTACCCGCCCCGACCATCGGCAAGCCCCGCACCATCGACGTCACCGTGCTGTCGAACGGCTACTCGTCCCCGACCGGCCCGGTAGACGAGTTCACCTACGACGCGCTGTGACGCCGGCTCATCGCGCCGGGCAGGGCAGCACGAGCCCCCGAGAGCGGTGATCGAGCCGGTGGACCTGGCGCCTTTCGCCATCAGGCGCTCACTAGGCGTGATGAATGGCCGGTCTCAGCCCCCATCCTGCCGACACCTACGCCGCCTGGGCAGCCGTACCGAACCGCGTGACGGAGAACGGTTGTCGGTGGGGTGCTGTTGGATGCGGGGAGGAGAGGGGAGGCACCGGGATGGCGTGCTTGGGAGTGCTGTTCGCGTTGACGGAGGAGCAGTCGGCGCGGTTGCTGGCAGGTGGGGGAGACGAGCGGGTGCGGGAGGTGGTGGAGGAGGTCGAGGAGGCCTGGGACGTCTTGCGGGTGTGCGAGTTGGACAAGGCGTGGGACGCGCTGCACCGGTGCCTGACGGACGGCCGGCTGCACTACGACAACGGGCGGTTTCCGCTGTCGCACGCGATCCTCGGCGGGCGGCCGCTGCACGAGGGCGAGGACTACGAGGTCTGCTTCCTGGACCCGGCGCAGGTCCGGGCGGTGGCCGAGGCGCTTGCCCCGCTGGACGGGGCGTGGTTGCGGCGGCGGTACGCGGAGCTGGAGTTCGAGGACTACGACGGCGAGCGCGGCGAGGACGACCTCGACTACACGGAGGCGTTCTTCCCCGACCTGCGGGAGTTCTACCAGGCAGCGGCGGCGGACGGCCTGGCGGTGGTCTTCACCGTCGACCAGTAGCGGCCAGGAGCGCTGCCTTCCTGAGAGCGAGCGGCTGCCGGGTGAGGAGGTCACTCGGGTGCTCGCTCTCCTGGTTGCGGAGGCCCTGGTGAGCGGGGTGGCGTCCGGGCAGGCTAGTTTGCTCGGATGAGTCTCCTTGATGATGTGGCTGAGCGTGACGGCTGGCGGTGCTGGGTGTGCGACGAGCCGGTCGACCCCGACAAGTCGGTGAACGACCCGAGGGGGCCCAGCGTCGACAGCCGGACCTCCGACCGGAAGGCCAAGGTCGCGGAGCGGCTGGCGCACCGCGGGTGCAACACCCGCAAGGGCGCGGTCAAGGTGGTCATCGCCTGGCCGGACCGCCTGTACGTGTCCGAGCCCGCGCCGCTGATCACCGTTGCCGCGAGGCTGGAGCGCAAGGGGGGCCGCGAGATGGTGGGCCGTTGTCCGACCAGGCAGGACGCCCGGGAAGCGGCGGATTGGCTGGTGGACCGGTTCTCCCGACTGACACCGGAGCTGCCGGTGACCGCTGACATCGAGGCGGGCGGCGGCCAGTTCCTTGTCATCCTGTCCACCGGCCGCCGCTGACCGGGGGCCACCGACGCCCGCTCGCGTCGAGCTGAACCGGTGGCCCACACCGACAGGGACGAGGCCGAGCAGCCAGGCGGCCCCGCCCCACAGGCGGAGGCCGCGCTGGTCGAGGAGTCCGACCGGACGCGAGCGGCGCCGGCCACGGCCTGAAAAGTCGCCTCAAGAGGATCCAGTACCGCCCGGAACTCGTCGACAGCCGCCTCGCTCGGTCATCGGTTGGTACTCATGACCAATCAGCCCTTGCTGGGACACCGATCTGCCGCAGATCGGCGGCGATCTCGGCGGGCATCTCTGGCGAACAGTCGATACGGACCACGGCGTACTGGGGCAACGGCAACGGCGGGAAGTCTCGGATCACGCGAACATCATCATCGTGCTCCGGCCACACCGGGAAGGCGCGAGCCGGGCCTCCCGCCACCCTGCGGCGTGCCCCGACGCCACTCGATCAAGTTCAGTAGCGTCCGTTGCCAAACGGAAGGTCTGGCAACGTTCGCAGGAGAGATCGCACGTCGTCCATCGACGCACCTACGCGTGTCTCGAAGTCCCGTGCGTCGCCGGTCTCAAGCGCTTCGCTCATGAGCGAAACGACGAGGAAGAATTCTTCCCGCGCCATCGTGACCATGACCTCCGCTCCGCGGTCTTCCACCTTCACGAAAATCTTCTCCTACTCTCTACTATCACGCGTCCGTGCTGGTTACGGCCATCAACGAATGGCTACTGTAAGACCAGCAGGGACCTTCCGGTCCGCGCTCACCAGTCGCGGCCGGCGATAACAGAGGCATGGTGAGCCGCGCGGTCGCGGTGAGGAACGTTGAGCTGATTCCGTAGGCTGTCCCCAGGATGACGTGCACGATGATCAGCACCTGCATGGCCGAGGCTGGCGAGCTTTCCTTGGTAGGCGACGGCCGCGTGGACTCGGACGTGTTGCTAAGGGTGCTGATTTCACGGACGGACCCCCACCAGATATGCCTGTGGTGCTGGTCACCGCAGAGATCGTCTGGAGGATAGGCGATGAAAGGGGTGGCCCGCGCTCGGGCCGCCCCTTCGCCGTCTCCGCCCGCCGTCTTTGCCCAGCCGACCACCGTCCGCCGCTGTGCCGGGCTCTGACCACCATCCGCGCCGGGAGATGTAGGAAGCTGTGACTTCGGCAGCCGGCTTGCCCGTCTGCGATACCGCGCCCCGCCCACCCGTGTCCGTGAGCATCCGTCGTCAGGCCGAAGCGCCTGTGTCAGTCACATGCCGCGCTCTGGGCCGTACATCGGTGTGGGGCGGTCATCGGGTGCCATCGGCAGCGGTTCCAGCAGCACCGGGCCGGGGTAGAAGGCGGAGCTGTTCGGGCCGACCATGTCCTCGCCGACCAGGTAGCGGTAGAGCCACTCGGAGAAGCTCATCCGGTACTCGTACCAGGATCCGTCGTGCTCCACCGCACAGATCCGGTGTCCCGTGCGGTCGGGCAACGGGGCCAGGAAGACGTGTTCGCCACGATCAGTGCGGGTGATCGGGATCAGACCGTCCTTCGTCCCGAACCGCACCTCCTGCAAGCCGAGGACTACTCGGATGTCCTCCTCCGGCTCCAGCCAGTCCTCCCGGTCCCAGTCGAGCCCGGCCCAGGCCTGGGAGGTGTCGCGGATCTCCTTCCCGAGGTTCCAGCGCTCGGTGGCCGGGTGCGAGAGATACAGGTGCCCGTTGATCTGCATCGGGGCATAGGCGTCAACGACCGCCTTGTAGTCCTCCGGGAAGCCAGTGCCGATCTCGGCCTCCAACTCGGCCCATGCATCGGCCCTGGTGAAACGCTGTTCGCCAGGGCCGAGCATGGCGAAGACCTCAGCGAGATAGTCGCGCACCGGCTCTCCTCATCGGGTTCAGGCGTCAGGACGCCGCGTCATCGCCACCACGAATGCTGCGGCCTCGACCAGCTGACGGACCAGGGCCCGCATGCCGCGATCCGGTGGTGCTTCGGCAGCCGCCGGTGGCAGGGCTACACCGAGGCCTTCGCCGACACCGGCTACCTCACCCGTACCCGGGCTACGGTGGTGGGTACTGCAACCAGCGGTCCAGAAGGGCGAAGGTTATGGGGATATCCGCGCACGTGATGGTACCGCCGCTTGTTGCGGTGGCGGTGGTTCTGGTCGCCGTGAAGTGGAGCCGGCGGCGACGGAACGGCAAGCCTGTGCCTCTGCTGCCGCGATCGCCGCAGGCCTGGGCGGTCGCGTCGGCCGTGATCGTCCTGGCGGTGGTCTCGGGAGCGATGGCCGGCCAGTTCCGGGCGGCGGTCGTACCCGCCGTCGCGCTCGGCGGACTGGCAGGTGCCTTCGTGGATCTCCGCTACGGCCCCCCTCGCTGACGCTCATCCACGGGTGCGGGGGGGTAGGGGCAGCCCGCCGGGGCCCCCCCAAAGCGTGTGGGGGGCGCGGTGGGGCCGGCCCTACCGGGGGGGCCCCCCCCCCCCCCCCCAAAAACCCACCCGCC
>NZ_JBHTRF010000116.1:12773-19381 GCF_042796115.1 Kitasatospora sp. NPDC056446
CCCGCGCCCCCACCCCCGGGGGGGGGCGCGGGCGGCCCCCGCCCCCCCCCCCCCACCTTCAGCTTGTGGCTGCCTCGTTCTGCACGACCTTCCGTGGCGGGCCCCACCCGCGCCGACAACTTCCCGTCCGGCCCCTGAGCGGCAGCGAAGCGGTGCACGGGTCTCCCGTACGCCCCTTGCGGACCGCGCGCCGACGAGCCGTGACCCGCCGGATGAGCCGTCGACTTCCGGCGGAATACTATTCCGATCCGCCCGCATATGTTGTTGCGGCTCCCGGGGATTCCTACGATCGATTCCAGGCGGGGAGATCTTTCCGCTGGGGATTTCGGCTTGTTTCCCGGGGAGACAGAATGAGAGAACGCAAGAACGGTGTTTCGCGGCGGGGATCGTCGGTGCTGTTCACCCTGCTCGGCTCGGCTCTGCTGGTCGCGGCGCAAGCGCCCGTTGCCGGAGCCGTGACGGCGTCAGGCGGGGGTGAGTCGTGGGGGGACACCGTGCAGACGCCGTACGGCGAACTCGGAAAGTGGATGCTGACCTGCCAAACCCCGAAATCGCCCGACTGTCAGCCCTCCGACTGGGGGATTTCCGACTGGTTGGGCCAGCAGCAGCCCGACGGCAGGCGGCTGGACGAGCCGATCAACGTCGTCATCGTGGACCGGACGTCGACAAGCCCGGAAGAGGCCACCCTCAAGCTCCTCGGCGGCATGGCGGCGGCCGGCTTCCCGTCGAAGTACGGGCACAGCGACGGGTACCGCGCGATGATCGGCTCCGCACTCCAGGGCCAGCAACCCACCCGCGTGACCTGCAACGCCACGGTTTCGAGCAAGTACGGCTGCGCGTTCGCCGACCAGGAATACAATCACCTGGGACCCATCGACCACGCCCGGGCCTTCGGTCCCGCGCCGCTGCCGGACGGCCACGGTTACGTCTGGATCGAGGCGCTGAGTACGGAGAGGCCCGGCCTGTACCACTTCAGGCCCACGCACCTCTACAAGTCGTTCAAGACGGCCCAGGACAACCTGTGCACCGGGATGTCGCACGTCGCGGGCGTCAGGATCGGCGATCCGATCGACCTGCAGAACAGGCTCGACGGGATCGACCGGTACACCGGCGACTACACGGGCAAGGCCTGCCTGGCCTTCCTCCCGTAGTCGGCACGCCTGTTCACGGCTGTCGCGTCCGGCGGGTACCGGCCGGGCGGGACAGCCGTGTCGAAGCCGCGGTGCCGTCCCGGCCGCGTCGGCCCGGTGGGAGGACCAGGTCGGAGGGGGCCCGGTCGCCGGTCACCGCGTCGATCCACTGCCGCGCCCAGGCGGCCTGCCGGTGCTCCGCCGGCATGGCGGCATAGCCCTGTTCGATCTCCTGCCGGGCCGAGGCGGTACGGCCCTGGGCGAGCATCGCCACGCCCCGGCGCAGGGCCAGCCACCCCGGCGTGTACCAGTACGCGCCCACCGGTAGATCGGCGTAGTCGACGGCCTCGGCCAACCGGTCCGCCTCCAGCAGCAGCCGGTCGGCTTCCCGGGTCTCGCCCGCGTGGGCGAGTGCCCGGGCCTGCTGCCCGGCGTCATAGGCCCGCAGAGCCGGGTGGGCGCGGGTGTCGCGGCGGGCGGCGTCGAGCATGCTGGCTGCGGCGACGGGGCTGCCCCAGACCAGTTCCAGCACTCCCCGGTAGCTCATGGTGCGCTCCAGGCGGTCGGGCGCCTGCGACTCGTAGGCGTAGGCCACCGCGCGGTCCAGCATCTGTTCGGCCGCCGCGTACCGCCCCGCCTGGAAGTGGCACCAGCCGAGGAAGGCGGTACCCATGGCGGCCGCGCCGATCGCCGCGGCGCGCAGGGCGTACGGTGCGTCCTTGGCCGTCTGGAGGGCCAGTTCGGTGCGTACGGCCACCATGGGCATGACGTCCGCGGCAGAGGACGCGTCCTCCAGCTGCCGAAGCCGGACGAGGCCCGACTCCACCCCGGCGATCACCGCCCGGTCCACCGAGCCCGGCCTGCGGGCCTGGAAGTCGGCCCGGTCGGGGTCCGGCGGGATCAGACCGGCCAGCGCCCCACCCGCCGCCAGTGCCCCGTCGATCAGCCAGGCCAGCGCGGGCGTCGGCGTCCGGTCGCCTGACTCGAACCGGCTGATGCTCGCCTGGGAGACGAACACCCGTTTCGCCAGGGCCGGTTGGGAGAGGCCGGCGCGGCGGCGCAGGAGTCGTAGCGTTCGCCCGAAAGAAGTCATGCCCGCCCCCGCGCCTGGTTGTGCACCCGCACAGTAGGGTCGGAGGCTACCCGGATGACCGGCCGTTACTCCCGTGCCCGCGGTGGACCAGGGCCCGGGTACGTGCTGCCCCGGCGCGGACCCGAGCCAGGGCCTCCGATGTCCGCCCACCCGGCGAGGCGGAGCAGACCCACGTCGGCTGAGGGGTATGCCGCTGGTCGAGCAGTTCGGGCCGGCCGCTGACGAGGTGGTTTCCGGCTTCGCAGGCCGCCGGCCCCGGCTGTCACCTGTCGCCGGCAGTGGGCGCCCAGGAGGACGTCGCGCCGTTCGCGTGGGACCGAGTCGGGCCGGGCCCTCCGTCAAGCGGGAACGTTCTTGATCACAGCGTCGGTCAGCGGCGAGAGCTGATCGGACAGCTTGTCGAGGTCCGCGGTCCGGCCGTCGGACCACTGGGCCGAACCGACGACCACGCCGTGCCCGTACGCCGCGAAGCCCTGTACGCGGCCGCTGTCGGCCGGCAACCGGCGCAGACCCGAATCCGTGGGCGGGACATGGACGGCCACCTGGAAGGAGTCGGCGTGGGAGCCGAGAAAGCTCACCAGTTGCGCGCCGTCGCCCTGGTCCGCCATCGTGAACACCGCCACGTTGTACTGGTTGCCCTCGGCGTCCTTGTACAGCGCCAGGTCGACTCCGAGACAGCCGTGGCCCTGCGTGATCAACCCGGCGAGGGTCGGCGCCACGGTGTCCGGGCCGGTGCAGTTCGAGCGTGCCACGCCCGCCACCAGCGTGTACCCCTGGACCTGCGCCGGAAAGACGGACAGCGGCATCGCCGAGACCGGAGCGCCGGGTGCCGCCGACGAAGCATCGATCGACGGCGTCGCCACGTGCGGCGAGCGATCGGACGACGCCGGCGCAGCCAGTGCGGGAGGTGCGGCCGGTGCGGCCGGTGCGGGGCTCGACGGCCGGAGCAGGTACGCCCCCGCGCCCGCTGCCACCACCAGCGCAGCGGTCACCGGAGGCAGCAGCCGACGTCGCGCGTTTCGCCGCACGGGCTGAGGCGCCTGCTCGGCGACACCCGGCTTTTGTACCGCGTTGTTCTTCTCAAACTCGTTGACGAACTCTTCCCACAGGTCGTCACCGGATCCACGCATGCTCACAGCTCCCACACCTTAGTGATCACCGCTTCCGCTGGGAAGCCGAGCCCCGTGCCGGATGCGTTCTGGCACCGTGATGGCGATCGACACCTGTGTAGGCCCAGCGCAAGGGGGACACGATCCGGACCCGACGATCGACCCGCCGGCCGGCCCGCGGCATCACCGGGGGCGGCTGCCGCGCGGCGTCAACCGCCGGGCAGCATCAGCCCGTCCATGCCGGCCGGAACTCGCAGGGATGCCTCCCAACGGTTCGTCGGCGCGGCGGGTGTCGGGTGTCCCTGGCTGTGCCGGCGGTGGCTCCCTGCGCCTGCGACCGCTCGGTATTGCACGTGATCCCACCTGGCAACCCGCCGACCCGGGCCGGTGATCGACTCACCCCGCTTGACGCCCGATGTCTATCAAGGCCGGGCACCCCCCACAGCAGCCCTGACACCCGCGCCCTCACCCGGCCACGGACGGCCGTACAAACCACGGCAGGCTCGTGAACGGCCCGTCCGCTCGACCTGGGCATGCCCCGGGGCCGGCCGGGACGAGCCCGACCAGCCCCGGTGGGCCGACCACGACGTGGTGGTCCAACCGGCAGGTCCGCGCTGTCAGTTCTTCGGCACCGCTTCGAACAGGCCGCGGCCCGCACGCTGTGCCCGGTCCGCCTTGACGAGCCGTTCCAGAGTCGTGCGGACGTTGTTGTCGGTGGTGTCAGGGCCGAGCACTGCGGAGACCTCGCCCGCCCGCAGCGGCTTGCCGGCCGCGGCCAGGGCGTTCAGCACATCCTCGGCGATCCCACGGGACCGCTTTGCCGGGGCCGGTACGACCGGTACGGCCGGAGCCGGCGGAGCCGACCTCTTGGCGTCGGCCTTCTTCGTGCTCCGCGCCTTCGGCTTGTTTTCCGTCGGCGAAGCAACCTCGGCGGTTGCCGTGGTGGTGCCGCGCGGCTTGCGCGCAGCTCGCTTGGCGGGCGCTGCCTCAGTGGAGGCGGCCGCCTGGGCGGGGATCCGACGTCGGGTTGCCTTCTTCGGTGCCGGTGCCGGTGCCGGTGCCGGTGCCGGTGCCGGTGCCGGCTCGTCGGCTACAGGGAGCAGCCTTGCCGTGGCCTCGGCCGGTTCCGGCTTCTCTGCTGCCCGGGCTTCCTCGGCTGCCAGCGGGGCCGGAGCGGCCTCCTCGGCTGCCGCTCCGGCGGCGGGCCGGCGGGTTGCGTCAACGGCACGCAGGCTGTCGAGGGCGACACGCAGCGAGGTGACGTACCCCGCGACTCGCTCCAACTCCCTTTCAAGCGCTGCCCGTTGCTCCTCGACCTGGGCGAGCTGGTTTTCGACGAGCGTGATGGCGGCTGCGACGCCGGAGTCGGTTTCGGCGGAAGTTGCCAAGGGGGTGACCTCACTCACTGCGGGAACGGCGACCGCCGTACGGATGTTGCTTTCACGACTTTACGACGCAACTGCCGCTTTACGCCCCAAGAAACCCTCATAAGTGCTGGATAGCACTGAAGTTCACAAGCCGTCGGCGGCGTCGAGGAGGCCGACTCCGATCGCGAGGCCGCGGCGCGGGCATGCCGAAAGCCGGGTGGCCTGTGGTGAATGATGAGACCGTGATCTCCAAGGAACGCGCCGTTGAGCTCATCGAGTCCTTCCTGGCCGGAGAGCTGCCGACGCAGCCGTGGAGGGGGTCCGCCCCCACGCCGGACATCTACCACGTGCAGGAACGCGCGGTCGGCTGGCTCGTCTTCTGGCGTTCGGCGGAGCAGGCCCGGGCCCGTGACATGCGCGGCAGCTTCGTCGGCGGCCACTACCTGGTGGACCGGCACGATGGGAGCATCCACTACGTGCCCGCCGTCTGGTGGGAGGACGACGGCTGGGAGGAGCAGTACCTCCTGCAGATCAAGGGCATCAGACCGCCTGACCCAATGGCCTCCACTGTTCGGGCGCTCGTCCACTCCGCGGGCGTCGTGGCCGCGATGAGTCACCTGCGCAAGCAGGCCCCGCGACTGAGCCTGAAGGAAGCAAGGGCCTACGTCACGACCGTTCAGGGCGGCGCCGAACCACCGGAAGAGCTGGCAGGCCTTACCCGGAAGGAGCGGGACTGGCCGCCTCTGCCCATCGAAACGCCGGCTGGTCCGGCACAGTAGAGGTCTGGCCGAGGAGCCGAGGTCCAGGTCGCATTGCCGGCTCACCCGAGGCCGTGCCGCGACGCGTCCCGGCCCCACGACCGATCGTGCGGCAATCCTCGTAGGCAGCCCGCCGGCCCTTGCGGACGGTAGCTGCCGGCGGCGGGCTACCGAGCCAAGAACCTCTCAACCTCGCGCTTCAGGCGGCTCTCCGTGCTCCCGGGACCATCCCCCTGCCGGGAACTGGGCCGACCGGGTTCCCGGGGGCCCGCGCGGGTGCCCGTGAGTCGCCGTTCGGGTGACAGCCGCTCATGGTTGCGCCGGTGAAGTGGAAGTCTCCGAAGGCACGATCCGTGCACAATCCACGAACTTCGAGGAGTTCCCATGAAGTCGCGAGTCGCACTTGCCGCCGGGGTGGCGGCCCTGGCGGTCGGGCTGCTGACGGTGCCGGTGCACGCCGCCCCGACGGTGGCGGTGGCG
This sequence comes from Kitasatospora sp. NPDC056446, assembly GCF_042796115.1. Classification (NCBI taxonomy): domain Bacteria; kingdom Bacillati; phylum Actinomycetota; class Actinomycetes; order Kitasatosporales; family Streptomycetaceae; genus Kitasatospora; species Kitasatospora sp. NPDC056446. The sequence continues at coordinate 18,711 of NZ_JBHTRF010000116.1, forward strand.
GAGGACCTGGCCGCCGACACCTACCTCACGAACGGGCAGGGCATCAGCAGCTGCCCGTCGGGGCGGTTGTGCCTCTACCGGGACGTCAACTACAACGGGGGCGGCAGCGCTCCGATGCTGGTCACCCGCTCGGGCGTGTCCTACCTGGGTGACTACAACTTCAACGATGCAGCCAGCTCGTACTACAACAACACCAACCTGCCGGTGGTGCTCTACGAACACGCGAACTACGGGGGTGGACAGCTGGCGATCCGATCGTGGGGATACGGCAACCTCGACAGCTCCTGGAACGACAAGGCGTCCTCCCTGCAGTTCCTCTCGTAGACTCCCGCCGCACCGGCCCCGCGGCCGGTGCGGCCACGGGACGAGGGACGACCTCGACCGGCTGGTCGAGGCGTTCCCGCCGCCGCCGAAGCGTCACTTCCCGCAGCCGGTGACGCCGAACGGGGAACGTATCGCCGCAAGCGGCATCGACGCCGTCTCCGTCACCCGCGAAGGCCTGGACCCCGACACCGGCCCCGACCGGTACGGAGGTTGCCGCGTACCGCCGTCCCGATCGCCTCAGGAGTCGCGCCGGGGCTGCGTCTTCTGGTTGTAGATCTCCTTGCCGTCCGCGTTGTAGGCGTGGATGTAGGGGGAGGGGGGGAAGGAGTTCCGGTCGACGTTGGCGG
>NZ_JBHTRF010000117.1:0-19272 GCF_042796115.1 Kitasatospora sp. NPDC056446
GGTGTGTTATGTTTTTTTTTTTTACCACCACCCACCGTCTGGTTTTTCTCCCCCACCCCCTCCCCCCCCCCCACCGCCGGGGGGGGTGGGTTGGGGTTCGCGGGCCGGCCCCCCCCCCCACTCCTCTGGCTGTCGACAGCCGTCTCGGCGTGATCCGCTGACCCGCCCTACCTAACACCTGTGCGCGCTGCAAGCTCCCGTACGCCTGGCACCGTCACGGGCGCGTAGAGCAGGTCAGCCGTCAGAGCCCGGAGAGAAGGCCGACGTACCTCCTCGGGTGCCACGTGCTCGGTGAAACGCAGAGCGGCGAAGGTTCGGCGGTGATCGCCGAGGTTGTGCCACATACGGGCGCAGTCGGTGCCGTACCGCGCTTGGCGTTCCGCAGTCGGCAGCCGTCCCGGCGTGATCCGCTGCGCGTATGGAACGCCATCGTCGGGAGTACCGAGCACCGTGTGCACCCCGATCCAGTACAGGTCTACCTGCTCACTGGTGGCGTCAACCGTGAACAGGCGGCCGCCCGGTCTGGCGCCGAGGTCAGACAAGCGGACAACCTCTTCTTCGGCTCCGGCCATGAGGTCGAGAGCGTCACTTCGGCTCTGACTGCACCCGGCTGTGTACGCCGCCGTCAGCAGCAGTGTCGCGGCGACGGCCCGGGACACGTCACCGCGCCCCTGCGAGAGAGAGTCGGCGGTGCGACGCAGAAGGTCGACGGCGGCGGCCGGACGCCCGGAGCGCCGCATGGTGATCGCCAGGACACGAGCGGCCTCACCATGCACCACCGAGTCGCCGCTGGCCTGCGCCGCCGCCAGGGCCCGGTCCACAGCAGGCCAAGCGACGTCGGAGTGGGCCTTCAGCGCCAGCTCTGTCGCCAGCACCCACGCACGTGCGACACACGCACGGGCCTCCTCCCGGGATTGGCCGGACAACGCGTCGCAGGTCGCCTGCGCCGCGCCCAGCAGGCCGGGCAGTGAGGCGCCGAGATCCTGGTAGCGCGCAGACGTGAAGTGTGCGCGCGCCGAGGCGAGCCAAGCACGGAGTTCCCGCAAGGACACCGGCATGGACGGGCCCGGCTCATACAGGGCCCCGACGATCCCGGCCGACGCATCCTGGCTCGCAGCGGCCGACGAGGCCGACGGAAGCACCGCAACCCCGGCCGCCGCCATGCCGACCATGAGTAGCTGCCTGCGGAGCATGGCGCCCTCCTGATCCGAAGTCACATCTGCGGCCAGGGTAACGGTTTGCCCCGCCCTCAGAGAGTCAAGTCGGAGCCCCAGTGTCCGGGCGATCAGAAGAAGGGACTGCTCCGTCGGCCGCAGCCTACCTGCCTCGACTCTGCTGATCGCGGACGCCGAGTAGCCGCACACGTGTCCCAGCTGGACCTGTGTCATCCGCCGTGCGCACCGGGCGGTCCTGATGATCGCCCCGACCTGGCGTTGCTGAAGTGACACGGCGTCGCCCTTCGACTCCACGGACGCGGCCACGTTACTGACTGGGCGTGGCGGTTCGGCAGGGCGCGCACGGCGTATGCGAGGCACGCACAAGGCGTGCGGGAGCGCCTCGATGCTCTCCCCGTTCGGGCCGTCTCCGGATCTCCTGGTCGTGCCCGGCCGGCGCACCTCTGCCACTTCACCCTGAAGGGAGATGCCGTGATCATCATCCTGCTCGACGAACCCGTTCCCGACATGCGGCCCACCGACGCCCCTGCGCCCACTACGCTGCCGGAGCGTGGCCGAGAGACGAGCGGCCGGGCCTGCCCGGTCTGCGGATCGAGCGCCACGTACCAGACCATGGACGGCCGGTGGGGCTGCACCGCTTGCGGCTCCACGTGGGCCTGACGCGCCCCGGGAGGAACTGATGGCGGACTGTGGGCAGTGCCACGCCGCGCCTGCGGTGATCGAAGACTTGGACATGCAGCCCGCGCAGCCCTGGTGCCTCGGATGCGCCTCCGCTCTCGTGCGGGCCGGTGACCCGGTCCTCAACTACCGCCCGCTCGGCAGCGAGGACGAGTACGGGCGCGTCCTCGCCGGCGGGAGCACCGAGGCGCTGCGCTTCGGCTGACGGGCGGGGGAACAGGGAAGGGAGTGGGAAGTCGGCCGGGCCGACTTCCCACTCCCTTCCGGTTTCACGGGGTGGTGGTGGGTTGCGAAGTGGGGGGTGGGGGTCGGTGGTTGTGGGGGTGGTGGGTCCGGGCGAGGAGCAGAGCGAGGAGGAGGGCGAGGAGGAGGGCGATGGGGAGGAGGGTGCGGAGAGCCACGTGACCCTCGCTATGGCGGGGTTCAGGGGGCATCGGGGGTGGGGGTGAGGGTCGGGGTGGGGAGGTCGATCTCGGTCCAGACGGTCTTGGCGTTGGGGTGGCGGGGGATCGTGCCCCAGCGGTCGCAGAGGGCGTCGATGAGGGTGAGGCCCCGGCCGGACTGGGCGTTGGGGGTGAGGGCGGCGGGCAGGACGGGGAGTCTGTCACCCCTGGGGTCGCTGATCTCGATGCGCAAGGTGGTGCCCCGGCGCACGGTGGTAGTGAGGGCGAGGTGCAGTTCGAACCCGCGCCCCGCAACGCGTCCGTGCGTGATCGCGTTCGCCGCCAGCTCGGCAACGATGAGGAGCGCGGCGTAGAACGGCTCGGTGTGCGTGGAGTTCAGCCCCCAGGTGGCGAGTTGACGCCTGGCGAGGCGCCGGCAGATCGCGGCGCCCTTGGGGGTGGCGGCGAGGGTGGTGGTGTGGGTGCGGGGATTGCCGGAGGGGATTTCGGTCGTCATGGGAGAAAAGCGTGACGGCGCGGACGTACCCTGGCCATGCATTCGGCGGGCACTCAGAGTATCTGTACGGATGCGGACGGTCGGCGTGCCGGTCGTCCCGGACCAATCGGGCAAGGGGGCAGGTGGTACTCATGAGCGGTGTCGAGCGCACGGTGTTCGATGACGGTGAGACGGCGGAGAACTCGGACGGTGTCGCGGAGTTCTACAGCGCGGTGGGCAAGCTGATCAAGCACTTCCGCGAGCGGGCCGGCATCACGCAGAAGGAGCTGGCCAGGCTGACCGGCTACAGCGAGGACCAGATCGGCGCGATGGAGCGCGGGGTCCGCACGGCGAGGATCGAGTACCTGACGAAGGTGGACCCGATCATCAACGCGGGCGGAGCCCTGAAGCTCATCGCGGACGACGTGATGAGGGCGAAGATCCGGATGAGCGAGCGTCATCCGTCCTACTCCAAGGCCTTCACGTCGGAGGAGTACCGGGCCATCGAGATCCACCACTACGCCACGATGGTGATGCCGGGACTACTCCAGACCGAGGCGTACATCCGCGCTTTGTACGAGATGCGTCGGCCGATCCTCGCGCCGGAGCAGATCGACGAGTGGGTGACGGCGCGACTGGCCCGACAGGAGATCCTGACCCGCTGGCCGCTGCCGGTGATGACGTGGGTGATCGACGAGAGCGTACTGCGGCGCCCGCTGGGCGGGTGGGACGTGCACAAGGAGCAGCTCCAGCACCTGCTGAAGGTGGGGCAGATGAGGGGCCCCGAAATCCAGATCATGCCGCTCGACCGGATGAACCATGCGGGAATGGGCGGATCGTTCACGCTGCTGACCCCGCCCGGTAAGCCGCAGATCGGCTATGCCGCCGCACAGCACGTGAACCGTCTGATCACGGATCCGGTGGAAGTCCGTAATATGGCCGCACGGTACAGCAGTATCCGGGCCCAGGCCCTGGGGCTGAGGGAGTCCCTGGCCCTGATCGAAGCGATTCTGGGAGAGCGGTAGGCATGGCCGAGCTGACGTGGTTCAAGAGCAGCTACAGCACCAACGAGGACGCCGACTGCGTGGAGATCGCCGACACCCCCGGCACCGTCCACGTGCGTGACTCCAAGGACAAGAGCGGCCCGCAGCTGGCCTTCGAGCCGGATGCGTGGAAGGCGTTCGTGACGTTCGCCGCCACCACCGAGGTCTGATCCACCAGACCTCCCCTCAACGGCCCACCGTCTATCCGGCGGCGGGCCGTTGGCGTACCGTCATGAGCATGGAACTGGTCTGGTTCAAGAGCAGCCACAGCACCAACGAGGATGTCGCCTGCGTCGAGATCGCCTGGCGCAAGAGCAGCTACAGCACCAACGAAGAAGTCCAGTGCGTCGAGGTCGCCGATGCCACCGAAGCGGTCCTCGTCCGTGACTCCAAGGACAAGAGCGGCCCCCACCTCACCTTCGCGCCCACCGCCTGGACGGCGTTCGTGACGTTCGCCGCCACCGCCGAGGTCTGACCGGCCCCACCAGGTCGCTCGCAAAGTCGAAGCCGAAGAAGTAACGGCGCCCGTCACGTCATCCTTGTCCATGACGAGCGACCGTAGCGGGCCCGACCGACAGCCGCCCGCCGTACCGTCCGTCCCGTACAACCGCGAGGTGTCGGCGCCCACCAGCGTGCCGTTCGGCTGCCCGGGACCGTCCGCGCTGCTACGCCGTCCTCCGGCCGAGTTCGCCCAGCAGGCACACGTACGAACGGTCGGCCTTCTGCGGGTGCGGCTGTTCCACCCGCGCCGTGACGGTGAAGCCGGCCGCCGCCAGCAGCTCGGCCAGGCGCGCCGCCGGGACCAGGTGCGAGGTGTACGACACCGGATGGCCGTAGGCCGTCGTCGGGCTCAGCCGGGCGTCACCGGCGTGGCCGCCGAGCAGCAGGTGTCCGCCGGGGGCCAGCACCCGGGCGAACTCGGCGAACAGCCGCGGGAGTTGCTCGGCCGGGGTGTGGTGGACGGAGTACCAGGCGAGGATGCCGCCGAGGCTGTCGTCGGGCAGGTCGAGGGCGGCCATCGAGCCGTGGAGGAACCGGAGTCCGGGGTGGGCGCGGCGGGCGAGCGCGACCATCTCGCCGGACACGTCGACGCCGAAGGCCGTCAGGCCCAGTCCGCCGAGGTACGCCGTCACCCGGCCCGGCCCGCAGCCGAGGTCGGCGACCTCGCCGCCGCCCGTCTCCCGGACCAGTTCCGCGAAGGCGGCGAGCATCGCCCGGGACACCGGGTCCATGCCCTCGGGCGGGACGACGAGGCGGACGTAGTCGGCGGCGACGGTGTCGTACGACTCCCGGACGGCGGCGAGGCCGACGGCGGGGTCGGCGGCGGGGCGGGGGTCGGCGGCGAGGCGGGTCGAGCGGGCGGGTCCGGTCACCGCGCCACCCTACGACCCGACGAGCCGCCCGGCCTCGACCGCCTTCGCGGCCTTGGCGGTCCGCTGGGCGAACACCTTCTCCCGGCGGTCGGCGGTCTGCTTCATCATCCGCTTGCGGTCGCGGGCGGAGAGGCGGTCGATGTAGAGCCCGCCGTCGAGGTGGTCGGTCTCGTGCTGGAGGCAGCGGGCGAAGTAGCCGTCGCCCTCGATGGTGACCGGCTCACCGTGCTGGTCGACGCCGCGCACCACCGCGTGGGCCGGGCGGGCGAGCCGGGTATTGGCGCCGGGGACGGAGAGGCAGCCCTCGACCTCCTCGATCAGCGCGCGGCCGGGCTCCTGCGCGTCGACCACCGGGTTGAGCACGTGGCCGACGTGCCGGACACCGTCGTCGTCGACGCAGTCGTAGACGAACAGGCGCAGGTCCACGTCGACCTGGTTGGCGGCGAGGCCGCAGCCGTCGGCGACCTCCATGGTGGCGAACATGTCGTCGATCAGCCGGGCCAGGCGCTCGCTGCCGAAGTCCTCCCCGGTCGCCGGGCGGCAGCTGCGGCGCAGGATCTCCTCCCCCACCTCGGTGATCCGCAGGATGGTGGGACGGTCGCGCAGCTCGGACACTGAGGCTCCTTCACGGGACTGACTTCGAAACGGACTTCGAGCGGGGACGGACTTGCTGTCGACTTTGCAAAGTAGCAGACTTTGCAAAGTGACCGAAGACCTCGTCGGAACCGGCGTCCTCCCCGAGCACGCCATCCGCACCGCACTGCTGGAACTGCTCGCCGAGACCGGGACACTGACCTCCACCGAGGCCGCCGCCCGACTCGGCCACAGCTCGGGCCTGTGCTCGTTCCACCTGCGGCAGCTCGCCCGCCACGGGCTCATCGAGGAGGCCCCGGCGCGCGACGGACGGGCCCGGCCGTGGCGCCTGCCCGCGCCTCCGCAGCCGCAACCCCAGCTACAGCCCCAGCGGCAGCAACCCGGAGACGGTTTCGGCGAGTTGGCCCGGGGCCTGGAGGACGAGAGCTACCGGCACTGGCTCGCCCGGCGCGCCGAGGCCCCGGCCGACTGGCGGCAGGACGAGGCGTTCAGCGCCGTCGTCTACCTGACACCCGAGGAACTGGCCGCCGTCGGCGAGGCCGTCCGCCAGGTGCTCGCCCGCTACCGCGACCGCGAGGCCGACCCGGCCGCCCGGCCCGCCGGAGCCCGCCCGGTCGCGGCGGTGGCACGGCTCTTCCCCCTGCTCGACGGGCCCCAACTCGACGGGTAGTCGGCCGACGGGCCGCAGCTCGACGGGCAGTTCAGCCCCGGGGGACGCGCGCCCGCGCCGCCCGTACCACCGGCCCGACCACCAACCCCGCCACCGCGCCGATCGCCACGCCCTGCAGCCCGTCCCAGACGTCCTGCACATCGCAGGACCGGCCGATCACCGGCAGCGCGTAGTGCACCGCCGACACCGCGAACGGCAGCACCGCCGCCCCGACCAGGGCCACCGCCGCCCGCCGTCTGGTCCCCGCCAGCGCGGCCGCGAAGCCGACCGGGGCGTAGGTCGCCAACTTGAGCTCGATGTGCCGTACGTGCAACAGCTCGTACGGGGAACGCGGCCGGCCGCCCTCGACGGTGCAGTGCCGGACGGCGTCCTCGGAGAACCGGAAGGCCTCCGGCATCAGCGTCCCCACCACCACCCCGCCGAGCCCGAGCAGCAGCACGAAGCCCACCACCCAGTGGGCGCGCAGCAGCCGCCCCACCTGCCGGTTCAGCAGCGCCGCGGGCACCACCGAGAGCAGCAGCCCGGGCCAGAACATCGGCATCCCGCCGAGCACCCCACTGATCACTTCTCAACGGACGCGTCGAACACCCGCCCGGTTCTCACCCCGCCCGGAGGAATCCGCGGGCACCGCACCGCCCGGGTCACCGCACCGCCCGACTCGCCACGCCATCCGACCCACCACGCCGCCCGGGTCACCGCACGACCAGGTACCGCTGCTGGCTCGCCCCGCTCTCGCACGCCCCTTCGAGTGGCGCGCCGGTGCAGTACCCCGGCCCCGAGCTGTAGACGAGCCAGACGTACGTCCCGGCCATCCGCGGTGTGTAGCTCACGTGCTCACCGGGCTGCCAGGACAGGGTCTCCCAGCCCAGCTTGCCCGGCCGCAGCACACTCACCGACGAGCTGGTGCCGGTGGTGCTCCAGCTCAGGTCGACCGGTTGCCCGACCGCGACCACCGCCTGGTCGGCGGGCGCCGTCGGCTCCGGCGGCGCGGGCGCGGCCTGGGCCGGGTTCGGGACGGTGTCGCCGTCCGCCCGCACGTACAGGTAGCGCACCGCGCTCCACCCACTGCTGACCACGCTGGACGGGTTCGCGCCGACCAGGGCCCACTGGTACAGCCCCGCCTGGGTCGGCTTGAAGGTGCAGTCGGCGCTGGTCAGCCAACCGGAGCCCTGCCAGGAACCGTTGCCGAGGCGGGTGAACACCCGGGTCGCCGCACCGCTCCTGGTCCAGCTGAGCACGATCGAGCGGCCCACGGTCTGGGTGTCGTTGTCGCCCGGGGAGGCCGGGGACGGGGCGTGCGGCGTGCCGGTCGGCACCGAGTCGGGCGTGACGTCGTTCTTCCCGGACGAGTCGGCCGGGGCGGTGGCACTCGTACCGCCGGTCCCGCCCGTGGCCCCGCCGTTCACGCAGTCGGGCGGGACGCCGTCGTCCTTCGCGACCACGAAGCCGCCGTTGTCCAGGCCGCTCGAACCCCGCTCCCGCAGCAGGTACACCGGCACCAGCACCGCCGCCGCGATCAGCGCGCACAGGCTCGGCAGCAGCACCCACAGCAGCCGGACCCGGCGCCGCCGCCGCTCGGCCCGGTCGGACGGCTCCGTCGCCGCCGAGCCGCCCGCCTCCGACAGCCCGCCCGCGAGCACGGTCGGCGTCCGCGTCGCCTGACCAACGGGAGCGGCGGGAGCGGGCTGAACAGCGGGAACAGCCGGAGCGCCCTGAACAGCGGGAACAGCAGGTGCAGCAGGTACAGCAGGTACAGCCGACGGCCGGGGCTCCACCAACGGCGCCTCCGGCACCGGCGGCACGACCCGCAGCCCCTCCGGCAGCCACGACCCGGTCGCCCCCTCGTACGCCGGCGGCCCGAGCCGGGCCAACAGCTCGGCAGGCGTCGGCCGGTCCTCCGGACGCAGGGCCAGACAGGCCGCGACGACCGGGCGCAGCCCCTCCGGCACCCCGGTCAGGTCCGGCACCGCGTGCATGATCCGGTACAGCAGCACCTGCGGGTTGCCGCCGCTCCCGTACGGGGAACTCCCGGCGGCGTGGCAGAGCACCCGGCCGAGGCTGAACAGGTCGCAGGCCGGGCCGACCGGCCTGCCCGCGATCTGCTCGGGCGCCATGTAGCCGGGGGTGCCGAGGACCGTCTGGGTACGGGTGATCGAGACGCCGTCGAGAGCCCGCGCGATGCCGAAGTCGATGACCCGGGGCCCGTCGTCACTCAGCAGGACGTTCGACGGCTTGAGGTCCCGGTGCACCAGCCCGGCCGCGTGGATCGCCTCCAACGCCTCGGCCAACCCCGCCCCGAGGACCCGCAACACCGCTTCGGGCAGCGGACCGTGGGTGGCGACGGCCGCCTCCAGGGACGGGCCCGGGATGTAGGCCGTGACCAGCCAGGGCGGATCGCCGTCCGGGTCGGCGTCGACCACCTGGGCGGTGTGGAAGCCGCCGACCCGCCGGGCGGCCTCCAGCTCCAGGGCGAACCGCTGCCGGAACTGCGGGTCGGTGGCGAGGTCCCAGTGCACGCACTTGACCGCGACCAGCCGCCCGCCGGGCGAGCGGCCCAGGTACACCACGCCCATCCCGCCGGCGCCGAGCCGGGCCAGTAGCCGGTACCGGCCGCCGATCACGGTCGGATCGTTGGCTCTCAACGGTTCCACGTCCACCCCCGGCGCGACCCGCCCACGTCGCTGACTGTCCGTCAGCTCACCTGCCGTGCAACGGAATCATTCCAGCACCCGCCCCCGGAGAGAAGATCCCCGGGGTACCGCCCGGACCCGGTGGGGTCGGTGGGGTCGGTGGGGCTGGTGGGGCTCGGTCGGGCTCGGTGGGTCGGGGCCGGGAGGGCCTGGAGCCGCACAGCCGCGCAGCCGCGCAGCCGCACAGCCGCACAGCCGCAGGCCGGTCAGTGCGGGATCGAGGAGATCAGCTCCTGCGCGCCCTGCCGCTTGAGCGCCAGCGCCACCGAGGTCCCCAGGTCCTCCGGGTCGAGCGCGCCCGCCCACTCATGGGCGTCCAGCACCCGCTTGCCGTCGGGGGTGAAGACCCGGCCGCGCAGCGAGAGCCGCCCGTCCGGCTCGGCCTTGGCGTAGCCGGCGATCGGGCTGTTGCAGTGGCCCTGGAGCGCGTGCAGGAACATCCGCTCGGCCGCCGCCTCGCGCCAGGTGTCGTGGTGGCCGAGCGTGGTGACGGCGTCGATGGTCGCGCTGTCGTCCTCGCGGCACTGCAGGACGAGGATGCCGGCGCCGATCGGCGGGCACATCTCCTCGACGCCGAGGACCTCGGTGATCCGGGCCCGCTCGCCGATCCGCTCCAGGCCGGACACGGCGAGCAGCAGGGCGTCCGCGTCCCCGGCGGCCAGCTTGGCGAGCCGGCTGTTGGCGTTGCCCCGGATCGGGACGCACTCCAGGTGCGGGTGGGAGGCGGCGAGTTGGGCGGTGCGGCGGACGGAGGAGGTGCCGATCCGGGTGCCGGGCGGGAGTTCGGCCAGGGTGAGGCCGCCGGGGTGGACCAGGGCGTCGCGGATGTCGTCCCGGCGCAGGTAGGCGGCGAAGACGGTGCCGGCGGGCAGCGGGCGGTCGGCGGGCACGTCCTTGAGGCAGTGCACGGCGACGTCGGCTTCCCCGGCGAGCAGCGCGGCGTCGACCTCCTTGGTGAACGCGCCCTTGCCGCCCAGCTCCGCGAGGTCCCCGGTCCAGCGGTCGCCCGAGGTGGTGACCGGCACCACCTCGGTGCGCAGGCCCGGGTGCAGGGCGGCGAGTTCGGCGCGGACCCGCTCGACCTGGGCGAGTGCCATGGGCGAGGAGCGGGAGACGATGCGGATCAGCTCAGCGGTGGCCATGGCGCGATGATAGGGCGTCGAACACGCGCCGTTGACGCAACGTCAGCCGGATGGCGCGCAGTACCCTCGTCAACCGCCCGTGCGGCTCCGTCCGGCAGCAGCGGCGGACCGCCGCCGCTGCCGGACGGAGCGGCACGGAGCCCGCCCGTCGTACCGGGGCTCACTCGTTGTGCAGGACCTCCGCGATCGGCAGCCGGGCCGCCGACCGGGCCGGGACGAGGGCCCCGAGGACGGCGATCGCGACACCGGACAGGGCGAGGGCGGCGAGCATCGGGGCGCCCCAGACGTCGATCTGCGACTCCGTGAAGGCGATGATCCGGACGTGCTCGACGATCAGCCGGTGCACCAGGATCCCGAGCGGGATGCCGACGATCCCGCTGACCACGCCCTGCCAGGCCACCGAGGTGACCGTCATCGCGACGACCTGCCGGGGCGTCATCCCGATCGACTTCAGCATGCCGAGGTCACGGCGGCGCTCGCGGATGGTGAGCAGCAGGGTGTTGAAGACGCCGAGCGCGGCGACCACCGACAGCAGGACGGTGAACGTCGTGCTGAACGTCCGGATCGCGACGACGGACCCGTCCGAGCTCGCCGTGACCACCGAGGTCGACAGGCTCGGGTCGGCGTCCGTGACGGCCTTCCGGTAGGCCGCGGCGTCGGCGCCGTCGGCGAGCCGCACGTCGTACTCGACCACGTGCGGGTCGGGGGTGAGCTGGGCCCGGGTGGCGTCGTTGGAGGTGATCGCGTTGGCGTTGCCCTGGACCTCCTTGCCGACGAGGGTGACGGTGACCTGCCGGCCGTCCAGGAACAGGGTGATCCGGTCGCCGAGCTTCAGCCCGTGCTGGTCGAGGAAGGCCGGCCCGGCCTCGGCCTCGTTCAACCCGGTCGCCGGGCGGCCCTCGACCACGTCGAGCCGCCGGTGGTCGACCATGGCGTCGCCGCCGTAGAAGTTGGCGAACACCAGCTGGGGCTGGCCCAGGATGCCGACCCGGACCAGGCCCCGGACGGAGACCCGATCGGCGCCGGGGGCGCTGTGCAGCATCGCCTCGGTCTGCTCCGGGGTCAGCCGGGGCGCGACCTTGTTCTCCGAGAAGGCGCTGGTCTGCACGTTGACATGGGTGTTGCGGTCGGGCGCGGCCGCCGACTCGGCCAGGGTGCCGGCCACCCCGGTGGTCACGGTCACGGTGACCACGCCGAGCACGATCGCCGCCATGGTCAGCGCGGTACGGGCCGGGCGGGCGAAGGGCTGGCCGAGGCCCAGGCTGACCGCACGCGGCAGCCGGGTACCGCTCAGCCACCGCTGGACCTTCAGTCCGCGCCCGGTGCGCGGCGCGCTGCCGGCCGAGATGGCCTGGGCGGCGGAGAGCCGGCGGGCGCGCGAGGCGGGGACGAGCGCGGCGAGGGCGACCAGCAGCGGGACACCGAGCAGGGTGGCGGCGGGCAGCCAGCCGGCCGGCTCGATCACGGCGGTGCCGGTCGCGATCCCGGTGAACGCGGTCGTCAGGATCGGGTACGCCGCCGCCCAGCCCGCCGCCGTACCGAGGACGGTGCCGACGACCGCCGGCACCGAGACCATCGTCAGGTAGACCACCACCACCTGGCGCGGGGTGAAGCCGATCGACTTCAGCACGCCGATGTGCCGGTAGCCGGAGACCACCGCGCCGCTCACCACATTGCCGACGATCAGCGCGGCCACGACCAGGCCGAGCACGCCGAAGACCGTCATCAGCGGCAGATAGGCGTCGGCGCCCGCCGAGAAGGCCTGCTTGAGCACCAGGAAGGACTGCCCGCTGGTGACCGCGTCCTCGGGCAGGCCCTCGGTGGCGTTGTGCAGCGAGGCGGTCAGCTGCCGCTCGTCGGCCGCGTCGGTGAAGCGGTAGAGCATCTGCCGCCCGGTGGGATGCAGGGCCGCCGCCTGCTCGGGGGTGACCCAGCCCCCGGCCGACTGGCTCATGTCGGTGGCGAAGCCGACGATGGTCAGCTTCAGCCCGGCACTGGTGGTGAGTGACGTGCCGAGGAGCTTCGCCGAGCCGCCACCGGGGGTGTCGACGACCACCTCGCCGGGCGCGGTCGCCCAGCGGCCCGTCAGCACCTCCACCCGGTCCACCGGTGCGGCCGCCGGGTCGGGCCGGCCGACCAGGGTCAGCGGGCCCGGCGGGTGGCCCACCCAGTCCTCGGGGATGGTCACCACGGCCTGGTCGAAGGGCCCGGCGGCGGCCTCCACGCCCGGCCGGCGGGCGGTGGCGGCCAGCTGCTCCGCCGAGGCCTTGGCCGGGTCGAAGACGGCGGTGACGTGCGCGCCGCGCTCGGCCTCGAAGGCCGCGTCGAACGGGGCCCGGGCGGCACTGATCACCGCCAGCGCCAGCAGCACCGTCGCCGTGGAGCAGAAGACGACCAGGCCGATCACCAGGGTCTGCACCCGGCGGCGCTTCACCGCCGCCCGGGAGGCACGCCACACGGCGCCACCCTTCATGACGTGCCCTCCAGCATCCGCTCGCGCGCCACCTTGCCGTCGGCGACCTCGACCAGGCGGCCGGCGCAGCGGGTGGCCAGGGCCGGGTCGTGGGTGACGATCAGCAGGGTCTGCCCGATCTGGTTGAGGTCGATCAGCAGGTCCATCACCTGCTCGCCGGAGCGGCTGTCCAGCGCGCCCGTCGGCTCGTCCGCCAGCAGCAGCGCCGGGCGGTTCATCAGGGCCCGGGCCACCGCGACCCGCTGGCGCTCGCCGCCGCTGAGCGCGGCCGGGTAGACGTCCTTGCGGTGCGCGACGCCGAGTTCGTCCAGGAGCTCCAGTGCCCGGCGGCGGGCCTGGCGGGCGGTGGTGCCGGTCAGCTGGGCGGCGAGGGCGACGTTGTCGAGCGCCGGGAGGTCGTCGATCAGGTTGAAGAACTGGAAGATCATCCCGATGTGGCGGCGGCGGAACAGGGCCAGCCCGGTCTCGTTCAGCCGCCCGAGGTCCTGGCCCTGGACCCGGACGGTGCCGGCGGTCGGCCGGTCCAGCCCGGCCACCATGTTCAGCAGGGTGGACTTGCCGCACCCCGAGGGGCCCATCACGGCGACCGCCTCGCCCGCCCGGATCCGCAGGTCGACACCGTCGAGCGCCTTGGCGTCGCCGAACTCCTTGTGGACCCCGGTCAGCTCGACGACGGTCTGCGCGTCGTCGGGCCGGGAGGTCCCGTCGTGGTCGTTGCTCATGGTGGACGACGGTAGGCCCGGGCCTCCCGCCGGGACGTCCCACCCGGGGTGTAACCGCAGGCCGCCGTAGTACCGGGGATGTACGGGGGCGGCACCCCCGGATGATGTGGATCATGCGGTGGCCTGGGAAGCTGACGCCGTGTGGGGATCAGGATCGGAGTGGGCCGCCGTCGCGGTGGCCGGAACGGCGTGCGCGGGCGCCGGCTGGCTGGCCGTGGCGCTCGCCCGGGCACGGCGGCTGCACCGGGCGGCCATCGGCGAGCGCGGCTGGCTGCTGGAACGCGAGCGCGAGAGCGCCGCCCGTACCGCCGTGGACGCCGAACGGGCCCGGATCGCCGCCGAGTTGCACGACATCGTCAGCCACAACGTGAGCCTGATGGTGGTCCAGGCGGGGGCCGCCCGCGAGGTGCTGGCCACCATGCCCGACGAGGCGGCGGCGGCGATGGGCGCCGTCGAGGCCGCCGGCCGGGACGCCATGACCGAACTGCGGCACCTGCTCGGCCTGCTCGCCCCGGCCGCCGACGGCAGCGAGGAACCGGACGGGGGCGGCTTCGCGCCGCAGCCCAGCCTGGGCCGGCTGAGCCCGCTGATCGACCGCTTCGCCTTCGCCGGGCTGCCGGTCGAGGTCCGGATCTCCGGCGAACCCCGGCCGCTGCCGGCCGGCATCGACGTGACGGCGTACCGGATCGTCCAGGAGGCGCTGACCAACGCGCTCAAGCACGGGAACGGGGTGACGGCGGAGGTGACGGTGCGGTACGCGGACCACTACCTGCGGGTCGAGGTGCTCAACAGCGGGCCGAGCGTGCTGGCCGGCGCGCCCGCCCCCGGGGAACGGCGCAGCGACGGCCCGGCGGAGCGGCGGCCCGACGACACCGCGGAACGGCAGAACGGCGCCGGACGCGGGCCGGTGCCCGACGGCGCCGGACGCGGACTGATCGGCCTGCGCGAGCGGGTCGCCGTGTACGGCGGGGACCTGGACGCCCGGCGCCGGCTCGGCGGGGGCTACCGGGTCCGCGCCCGCATCCCGCTGGACCGGCCGTGACGGAGGAGACCATGGAGCAGCAGGATCGGCAGGACCGGCAGGGCACGCAGGGTCGAGGGGACCAGGGGGGCCGGTCGGACCGGCAGCAGCCGGAGGAGGAGGCGCGCCGCCCCCGGGTGGTGATCGCCGACGACCAGGAACTGGTCCGCACCGGCTTCCGGATGATCCTCACCGCGCGCGGCATCGACGTGGTCGCCGAGGCCGGCGACGGCGCCGAAGCGGTGGCCGCCGCCGTCCGGCACCGCCCGGACGTCGCCCTGCTGGACATCCGGATGCCCGGCATGGACGGCCTGGAGGCGGCCCGGCGCATCCTCGCCCGGGTGCCGGACTGCCGGGTGATCATGCTGACCACCTTCGACCTCGACCACTACGTCTACGCCGCGCTGTCCGCCGGGGCGAGCGGCTTCCTGCTCAAGGACGTCACCTCGGCCCACCTCGCCGCCGCCGTACGGCTGGTGGACACCGGGGACGCCCTGCTCGCGCCCTCGATCACCCGGCGCCTGGTCGAGCGCTTCGCGGCCGGCGCCCCGCGGCCGGCGCCCGGCGCGGACGGCCCGCCGCTGCACCGCGACCTCGCGCCGCTCACCCCGCGCGAGGCGGAGGTGCTCGCCCTGATGGGGCGCGGGCTGTCCAACACCGAGCTGGCGCGCGAACTCACCCTCAGCGAGTCGACGGTGAAGACGCACGTGGCCCGGATCTTCGCCAAGCTGAACCTGCGGGACCGGGCGCAGGCGGTGGTGCTCGCCTACGAGACCGGGCTGGTCGCGCCGGGCGGGGGCGACTGACCGACTGTCTGATCAGCCGTCAATGACCGTCCCGTCGGCCGGAATTCGCATGACAATCATCCGGCTCACTCATTAGAGCGAACTCCCTGGCGAATCCCCCATTTTGCCAGTTCATGGGGCAACATCTGCATGTCCGCGCCCGAACGGAACGAAGCACCTCGGGCGGCACCGCCCGGCATGACAGAAGACAACCGGCATGACAGAAGACAATTGGACAGGCCCGTGACGACCACTGCCCCCGTGTGGGACTGCCCCTTCCACCACACCGACGGCCTGGGGTTCGACCCCCTCCTCAAGCGGCTGCTCGCCGAGGCCCCGGTCGCGCGGATCCGGCTGCCGCACGGGGAGGGCGAGGCCTGGCTGGCCACCCGCTACGAGGACGTCGCCACGGTCACCACCGACCGCCGGTTCAGCCGCGCCGCGGGCATCGGACGCGACCTCCCCCGGATGACGCCCGCCCCGATCGCCCAAGCCGAGGCGATCAACCTGATGGACCCGCCCGCGCACAGCCGGCTGCGCCGCCTCGTCGCCCAGGCCTTCACCAACCGCCAGGTCGAACGGATGCGCCCGACCACCCAGCGGATCGTCGACGGCTACTACGACGAGATGGCCGAGCACGGCTCCCCCGCCGACCTGATGCACTTCCTCTCCAACCGGCTGCCGCTCACCACCATCTGCGAGCTGCTGGAGATCCCCGCGGGCGACCGCGACCGGCTGCGCGGCTGGGCCGTCGCGATGATGCGGATGGGCCCGGACAGCCGGGCCGGCCAGGAGGAGGCCAAGGCCGGGCTGCGCGGCTACTTCACCGGGCTCACCGCCGAACGCCGCCGCGCCCCGGGCGAGGACCTGCTCAGCTCGCTCGCCACCGCCGAGGTCGGCGGCGAGCTGCTGGACGACGACGAACTGGCCGTGATGGCGATGGTCCTGCTGGTCACCGGGCACGACACCACCACCTACCAGCTCGGCAACATCACGTACACCCTGCTCACCCACCCCGAGCAGCTCGCCAAGCTCCGCGCCGAACCCGACCTGCTGCCGCGCGCCCTGGAGGAACTGCTCCGCTTCATCCCGTTCCGCCAGGGCGTCGGCATCGCCCGGGTCGCGCTGACGGACGTCGAGCTGGGCGGCACGCTGATCCGCGAGGGCGAGGTCGTCCACGTCTCCTACCTGACGGCCAACCGCGACCCGGCCGTGTACGAGCGCCCCGACGAACTCGACCTCGACCGCGGCGATCCCACCCACATGGCCTTCGGCCACGGCCAGCACCACTGCCTGGGCTCGCACCTGGCCCGGATGGAGCTCCAGGTCGCCATCGGCACCCTGCTGCGGCGCTTCCCCGGGCTGCGACTCGCCGCCGAACCGTCCGAGCTCGACTGGGACTCCGGCTCGATCTGGCGCTTCCCCCGGACCCTGCCGGTCGCCTGGTAGCCGCCTCCCCGCCCGCTGCCCCGGCGTCCGCCACCCCGGTGCCGGGCGCCGGATGCCCGTTGCCCGGCATCCGGCGCCCGTACCGTTCCACGCATCCACCGGCCTGCCACAGGCCCCCATGGGGAGACCCACATCCATGGCAACACTCTGCCGCCCGGCCGTCGCCGTGCCCGAGCACGTCATCACCCTCGACGAGACCCTCGACCTGGCCCGCACCCTGCACGCCGGCCACCCCCAACTCGGCCTGGCCCTGCGGCTGATCGAGAACACCGGGGTGCGCACCCGGCACCTGGTCCAGCCGATCGAACGGACCCTCACCCACCCGGGCTTCGCCGTCCGCAACGAGGTGTACGAGCGCGAGGCCAAGCTCCGCGTCCCCGAGGTGGTCGAACGGGCCCTGGCACACGCCGAACTCACCGCCCGGGACATCGACCTGATGGTCTACGTGTCCTGCACCGGCTTCATGATGCCGTCGATGACCGCCTGGCTGATCAACACCATGGGCTTCCGCTCCGACACCCGCCAGGTGCCGATCGCCCAGCTCGGCTGCGCGGCCGGCGGCGCCGCCGTCAACCGCGCGCACGACTTCTGCCGCGCCTACCCCGGCGCCAACGTGCTCATCGTGGCCTGCGAGTTCTGCTCGCTCTGCTACCAGCCGACCGACCTGGGCGTCGGCTCGCTGCTCTCCAACGGCCTCTTCGGGGACGCGGTCGCCGCCGCGGTCGTGCGCGGACACGGCGGACACGGCGTGCAGATCGAGCGCAACGGCTCGCACCTCGTCCCGGACACCGAGAACTGGATCTCGTACGGGGTGAAGGAGACCGGCTTCCACTTCCAGCTGGACAAGCGGGTGCCGGGCACCATGGAGATGCTCGCGCCCGCCCTGCGCGGCCTGGCCGGCGAGCACGGCTGGGACGTCTCCGGGCTCGGCTTCTACATCGTGCACGCCGGCGGTCCGCGCATCCTGGACGACCTGTGCCGCTTCCTCAACCTGGAGCCCGCCACCTTCCGCTACAGCCGCGCGACACTCACCGAACGCGGCAACATCGCCAGTGCCGTCGTCTTCGACGCCCTCGCCCGGCTGTTCGCCGACGGCGGCGTCCCCGAGGGCACCACCGGGCTGATCGCCGGCTTCGGGCCGGGCATCACCGCCGAGATCTCCCTTGGCAGTTGGGTCGGCGCACCGACCGATCCACTGCGCCCCCGCCGCCCCCGCGCCATCTCCACGTCCGACATCGCCCTCGTCCATCCGACCGTCCCCCGCCGTTTCCCGGCCGGCACTACCATCACCGAATGACAGACACCACGGAACGCGCCGACACCTCCGACAGAGCCGACGAACTCGCCGCCCGTTACCCGGCGTTGCATGCGCCGCAGTACTGGAACTGGGGGCACTACGACGCCCGCTTCTCCACCGTTCTGCCGCCGGACGCCCTGGTCACCAACATCCACCTGGTCGGCTTCGCGGACGGCGAGGTGGTGCTCTGCCGGGACGACCGGGACCACTGGTTCCTGCCCGGCGGCACCCGGGAGCGGAACGAGAGCGTCGACGCCTGCCTGGAGCGCGAGCTGCGGGAGGAGGCGGGCGCCCGGCTGCTCGGCGAGGCGGGGTGGCTGGGAGCGCACCGGTGCCGTACCGAGGACCCGGTGCCGTACCGGCCGTGGCAGCCGCACCCGGAGAAGGCCTGGCTGTGGGGCTGGGGCGAGGTCGTACTGGACTCCTCGCCGACCAACCCGGCGGACGGCGAGCAGGTGGTCGAGGTCCGTCCGGTGCCGGTCGCCGAGGCGCAGCGGCTGCTGCTGACCGGGCACGACGCCTGGTGGG
The DNA here is from genome assembly GCF_042796115.1 of Kitasatospora sp. NPDC056446. Lineage (NCBI taxonomy): Bacteria > Bacillati > Actinomycetota > Actinomycetes > Kitasatosporales > Streptomycetaceae > Kitasatospora > Kitasatospora sp. NPDC056446. The sequence goes on from NZ_JBHTRF010000117.1 coordinate 18,520, forward strand.
GCGAGCTGATCGGGCTCGCGGTGGAGCTGCGGCAGCGCGCCGGGCTGGGCTAGAGACCCGGGGCGAGGCCTGGGCGGGGCGAGGGCCCGGCCGGGGCCGGGGGCTCCGGGGCGGGGTCTGGTGACGGCTGGAGTATTCCCGCGGTCGGGGAAGATCACTGGAACGGCGGAACACTAGGCGCCGATGTCCGTTTTACGGTGATATGACTCGGCCATGGACACCTACCTGTTGGCCGCGACCGACTACCCGCTGCTCAACATCTTCTGGACCATGCTGGAGCTGTTCCTCTGGATCCTCTGGTTCTTCCTGCTGTTCAAGATCATCACGGACATCTTCCGCAGCCACGACCTCAGCGGCTGGGGCAAGGCCGGCTGGCTGGTCCTGGTGATCATCCTGCCCCTGATCGGCGTCCTCGCGTACCTGATCGCCCGCGGGAACTCGATGGGCAAGCGCGACGTCGCCCAGGCGCAGCAGACCGAGGCCGCCTTCAAGGCCTACATCAGGGACGCGGCCACGACCGGGCCCACCGGCGGCGGCAGCCACGCCGACGAACTGGCGAAACTGGCGGACCTGAAGGAGAAGGGCGCCATCTCCGACGAGGAGTACCAGAAGGCCAAGGACAAGATCCTGTCCTGACGGACCGGCCGTGACGGGCCCGGCCGTGACGGGCCCGGCGGCAGCCGGCACGACAGGACAGGGCAGGACAGGCACGACGGCGGCGGGCTGCCGCTCGGCGCCACGGTCGCCTTCGGC